>JAUIHJ010000082.1 GCA_030432015.1 bacterium | reverse complement strand
ATGGATCCGCTAATCTGCAGATGAACTCCGGCCGCACCGTGCAAGGGCATCCCTCGCTGGGTGCCTGGCTGAGTTATGGGCTGGGAACGCTCAATCGGAATCTCCCGTCGTTTGTCGTGATGCTGGATCCTCGCGGCGGGCCGATTCCCGGCGCGCCGAATTGGGGTGCGGGCTACATGCCGGCCTCACATCAGGGCACGGTGTTTCGGAGTAGCGGCCAACCGATCTTGAATCTGGCGCCGACGATCAACATCACCAAACGGATGCGCCGCGCGCAGATTGACGCGATCAATGGCTTGAATGAGGAGCACTTGCGGAGTCGGCCAGGGGCGTCCGAATTGCAGGCGCGGATCGCCAGCTATGAACTCGCATTCCAGCTTCAGTCGACCGCACCGGAAGCGCTCGATCTGTCCCGGGAAACCCACGCGACATTGGAATCCTACGGAATCTTTGACGCCAAGCCGGATAACAAGCTGTCTGTCGGTTCGGCGCCGTTTGGGCGGCAATGCCTGATTGCTCGACGACTGGTCGAGCGGGGCGTCCGCTTTGTGCAAATCTATCACGGCGGCGGTCATCAGCAGCAGAACTGGGACGCCCACATGGGTGTCGAAGAGAATCTCGCGATCCACTGCCCGGAAATTGACCGGCCCATTGACGGACTGCTGAGCGACCTTCGCCGCCGCGGCCTGTTGGAGGAGACGCTGGTCGTCTGGGGTGGCGAATTTGGACGCCAGCCCGTTTCGCAAAACAAGGGCGGCCGCGAACATAACCCCAAAGCAATCACCTATTGGATGGCCGGCGGTGGCATCCGAGGTGGTACAAGCTATGGTGAGACCGATGAACTCGGGCATGAAGCAGTCGTTAATCGCCACCATATCCGTGATCTGCATGCCACAATTCTCCATCTCATGGGTCTCGATCACCGTCGGCTGACTTATTCATACGGCGGTCTGGACCAGAAGTTGACGGGCGTGCAGGAAGCTCAACCGATTTCGGGAGTTATCGCATAGTTCCGCAGCGCTGCTTCGACAGGCTATGCGAACAACCCAGGCCAATTGGCGTGGCGCCGGGTCTTTTGCCATAATACGGGTTGGCACGCTCGCCTTCGCTCCACCTGCTTGTTCTGCCTCAATTCGAATGCGCAGCACCGTTATGCATCGCACGCCGTTACCGAGTCTTCTGGTTGCCACCGCGTTGTCCGCTGTTGGCTGGCTGGTTGAGAATCCTTTGTACTGCCGCGCCGCAGAGGCTCAGGCTGCGCGCGAAACAGCGGTTGATTTCGTACGAGACATTCAACCGATCCTGGCCGACCGTTGTCATGCTTGCCACGGCGAAGATGCCCAGGAGGGACAGTTGCGGCTCGACGCTCGAGCGATCGTGTTGCACGGCGGCGTTTCTGGTCCGGCCCTTGTCCAGGGAGACAGCGAACGAAGCTTGCTGCTGCAACGGGTCACCAGTTCGGACGACGACCTCCGCATGCCTCCCGACGACGAGCCGCTGACTGCCGAGCAGGTTGAGCTGCTCCGCCGCTGGATCGCCGCTGGCGCACCGTGGCCGGCGGGGGCCGGCCCGGACATTCAGCCGCAGGAAACCCATTGGGCCTACCTTCCGCCCCAGCGCCCGGCACTGCCCCGAGTGCAGGATCCGTCCTGGGTCCGGACACCCATCGACGCGTTCATCTTGCGGAAGCTTGACAGTGCTGGATTGCGCCCCGCACCGCGCGCAGAGCGCGCACGATTACTGCGACGACTTTCGCTGGATCTGATTGGGATTCCGCCCACGGTCGCGGAAGTTGATGCCTTCCTGGCGGATGATCGGCCAGACGCTTACGACCGTGTGGTCGATCGCCTTTTGGCGTCTCCACAGTACGGCGTCCGCTGGGCACGGCCCTGGCTGGACGCGGCACGTTACGCGGACAGCAATGGCTATCAGGCCGATCAGTATCGCAACGTCTGGCCTTACCGCGATTGGGTTATTCGGGCCATGAACGACGACATGCCCTTCGATCAGTTCACGCTCGAGCAACTCGCCGGTGACTTGCTTCCCGCTGCGACGATCTCTCAAAAGATTGCCACCGGGTTTGCCCGCCTTACGACCTGCAATGTCGAGGCAGGTGTTGACCCGGAAGAGAACCGCGTGAATCAGATCATTGATCGAGTGAATACGACCGGCACGGTTTGGTTGGGCACCACCATGGAATGCGCGCAATGCCATAACCACAAATATGACCCGTTCACCCAGCAGGATTATTATCAGCTTTTTGCCTACTTCAATAACACGCCGCTGGAAGTTGAAGGCAACGGCGTTACGTACAATTTTGTCGGTCCCAAGATGGACCTGCCGCTGGCTGCCGACCAGCAAGCCCAGCGGGAGGAGTTGATCGCCCGCCGCCGGCAGCTTACGACGGTGCGCGACGCAGCGATCGAGAAACGACTGTCCGGTGATGCGATGCAGCGGTGGGAGCAGGCAGTCGCGAGCGCGCGCGCCACCGCGCCCACCTGGCATGTGATGGAGATCGAATCCTTTACTTCCAGCGGTGGGGCATCGCATGCGATCCTGGAAGACCAGAGCGTCCTGGTCGGCGGTCCGTCACCAGACAAGGATACGTACACCGTTGTGGTTAAGTCCGGGGTCAGCGGAATCACCGGTTTCAAATTAGAAACGCTGACGGACCCCTCGTTGCCAGGCGGCGGTCCCGGTCGGCATTCAGATCAGCGGCCTAATTTCGTGCTGAACGAGTTCACTGCGCAGTCCGTCCAGGCCGATACCCAGACCTCAAGCCCCCAGCCGATTTTGTTGCGCGGTGCCCAGGCCGATTTTTCTCAGGCTCGTTTCGATGTTGGCGGAGCCATCGATGGCGACCCCAAGACAGCGTGGGCCATCAACCCGGAATTCGGGAAGTCGCATGCGGCGACCTTCCTGACCAGGCAGCCGCTGACCGCGGGCGCCGATTCTCGATTCGTCTTTACGCTCGACCAGAGGCACGGTGGCGGTCGAACGATTGGACGACTGCGCCTGGCAGCCCTGACGGGTCAGCCAGCGACGGACATGATCCCAGCAGCGATCGCCAAGATCTTGGACGTCCCCCAGGAGCAACGCACCGCCCAACAGGCAAATCAATTGCGAGACCATTTCACCGGCCTCGATCCCGACGTCGCTGCGGTGGACGCTCAATTGGCAACGCTGAAAAAACAAATTGATGCGATCACCCCGATTACCACCCTGGTCATGGTCGAGCAGCAGCAGGTTCGCGAGAGCGCGATTTTTCGGCGGGGCGATTTTCTTCAGCGTGGCAGGAGCGTCCAGATGCAGACGCCGGCGACGCTTCCTGCGCTGGGGGAGGAGCCGACGGGCGACCGTCGCGAACTGGCCCGGTGGTTGGTCGACCAGCGGAACCCGCTGACCGCCCGTGTGGCGGTCAATCGCTGGTGGGCCGGGATATTCGGTCGCGGAATCGTCGGTACGATCGAAGACTTCGGCACGCAGGGTGACCGGCCAACACACCCGGAACTGCTCGATTGGCTGGCCACCGAACTCGTCGCCCGTCATTGGTCGATGAAGCACATTCACCGATTGATTGTCAGTTCGAATTGCTATCAACAGTCTTCTAAAGGGACTCCCGCGATGTTCGCCGAAGATCCCTACAACCAACTCTACGCACGCGGCCCACGGTTTCGCCTGCCGGCCGAAACGGTCCGCGACAATGCCCTGGCCGTTGCCGGTTTGTTGTCGCACACGTTGGATGGTCCGCCGGTCTTTCCGCCGCAACCTGCAGGTGTCTGGCGTCATGTGGGCCGCAATGCGCCGAAGTACGCCACCTCGCAAGGGGACGATCGTGTTCGGCGCGGCATCTACGTGATCTGGCGGCGCAGTGCACCGTATCCCAGTTTCACGAATTTTGATGCCCCCGATCGCGCCTCATGCGTTGTCAACCGCCCGCGGACCAACACGCCGTTGCAGGCGTTGACGTTGATGAATGATGAAGCGTACGTCGAGATGGCGATTTCCCTGGCACAAGTTATCGCCGGCCGGAAGGATCTCACAAGCGAAGAACGAATTGTCGACGCGTTTCGGCGAGCCGTCTCGCGCTTGCCGACCGACGCCGAAGTGCGCGTATTGGCCGACGTTTATGATCGGGAACGGAGTCGGTACGAGCAATCGCCTGCCGCGGCTGAAAAGCTGGTTGGCAAGCAACCGGCGGGAGTCAACACCACGGAAATCGCCGCGTGGTTCTTTGTGGCCAACATTCTGCTGAACCTGGACGAGACCATTACCAAGGGATAGGACTGAGGTTTACGGTGACACCTTACGAAGAAGCTGCCCAGGCACTTTCGCGCCGCGAGCTGTTCCAGAATGTCAGCGCCGGGATCGGCTCGATCGCGCTGGCGTCGCTGTTGGGCGCGGAGGGTGGGGCGGCTCCCCTGGCCAGTCAGCCGACGTCGCTCGCCGTGCGTTCACCGCATTTCGCGCCGCGGGCCAAGAACGTCATCTTCCTGCACATGGTCGGCGCGCCGTCGCAGTTGGACCTGTTCGAGGCCAAGCCTGCGTTGATCAAGAATGATGGTCAACTCTGTCCCGACGAGTATCTGGAAGGTCAGCGATTCGCCTTCCTCCGCGGCCACCCGAAGTTGCTGGGCACCGAATTCAAGTTTACGCAACACGGACAGTCTGGCTTGGAGTTTTCCGAACTGCTGCCGAATCTGGCAACACACGCGGACGATATTTGTCTGATCAAGACGTTGCACACCGACCACTTCAATCACGCACCAGCCCAGCTGTTTTTCCAGACTGGATTCGGACGTTTCGGCAGGCCCACGTTGGGAGCCTGGACCACCTACGGCTTGGGCTCGGAAAATCAGGATCTGCCTGGATTCGTCGTGATGATCACCGGTCAGGTCGCGGGGGCTGGCAACAGCTTATGGGGCAGCGGATTCTTACCGACGGTCTTTCAGGGCATCGAATTTCGCAGCCAGGGCGATCCCGTCCTGTTCCTGTCGAATCCCAGCGGCTTGGAGGTTCCGGGCCGCAAGCGGATTGTGGACGCAATCAACCAGCTCAACGGGACGCAACTCGCGGATGTCGGCGATCCCGAGATTGCCACGCGGATCAGCCAGTACGAGATGGCGTATCGGATGCAGGCCAGCGTTCCCGAGCTGATGGATATCTCGCAGGAGCCCGCCAGGGTTCACGCGATGTATGGTACCCAACCGGGGCAGGTTAACTTCGCCAACAATTGCCTGCTGGCGCGGCGGCTGGTCGAACGGGGGACGCGGTTTGTGCAGTTATTTGATCAGGGGTGGGACCATCACGGCAGCGTGTTCTCATCGCTGCGGAACAAGTGCAAGCAGGTGGATCAGCCGACTGCCGCCTTGCTTTCCGATCTGAAGGAACGTGGTCTGCTGGACGAGACGCTGGTTGTGTGGGGGTCGGAGTTCGGCCGCACGCCACTCTTGCAATCCGATCGTGCGAAAGCGGGACGCGATCATCACAAGGATGCCTATTGCGTGTGGATGGCCGGTGGAGGCGTCAAGGGAGGTGCCACGATTGGCGCGACCGATGAACTCGGTTATTTCCCGGTCGAGGACGCGGTTCATGTCAACGATTTTCATGCCACCCTGCTCCATTTGCTGGGACTGGATCACCGGCGCCTGACCTACAAGTTCCAGGGACGCCAATATCGGCTGACCGACGTTGGTGGCGAGGTGGTTCAGAAGGCGATTGGCTGACACCGATCAGGTGGGCGTAGCCATCACGATTCCTGCAGGTCGAGCGAAGACTTCAATTGCTCGAAGCGATCTTTGACCGACTTGCGATCGTGTTCCTCTTTGAACGCCTCGCTGAGCCGCAACGTCATCTCTGCCTGCAGCAGCAGGGCCTTGCGATCATCGACCGAGGTGGTGTGTTCTGCGATTGAGTGCATGGATTCGAGCAGTCGCTGGGTAACGGCGACACTACCACGGCCATATCGGCGAATCTGGCTGAAGGCTGCGTTGAGGGTGCCGCCAAAGGAAACCGGCAGCGCGATCACCCGCAGTGAACCGTCGGCATCACAACGATAGGGTGACGGCAGCCTGCGTTCGGCGAGACGGCCCATCGCGGCACCGAGACGGTCCACGCAATTAATGGCGGTGAATGGGTCGTTGATACCGGGTGACAACGAGCGGACTGCGACTTCGACGAGTTCATCGATGGCGCACTCGAGGTCCTGGCGAGGCGTACGGCGGATCCCGACGATAATGACGTCGTTCAGGGCATCGGAGACGCGCTCGATCAGTGCGTCGTCAAGTTCGCGGTCATTGGCGGCGGCGACGTCGGCCAGCGGTCCGCCCGCCACAATGAAGTCGCCGGGCCGGGCGCGCAAGCGAAAGACCACGTCTTGTCGACAGGCGAGGTCCATGACTGCTTCGGCGTCGAGGGCCTGGATGTAGCCTTCATGAACGGACCGAATCACGGTTCGACTTGGATGCGTTTCAAAGGCCGCGTCGCTCACCATCCCGTTGGCCAGTTCCTCTTTGCTGAGCGGGTCGCCCATCATGACGGGAAACAAGCGATCGATGGAGTCATCCAAGTCGCGGGCAACGGCCGCCACGACATGCGGCGCCTGGATCAGCAACGCCACGCGATGAATGAACGCGATCAACATCGCCATGCTCAGGACCGCCAGCACGACAGCCAGCAGCACCGACATGTGGGGCGTCGTGCTGGCGCCTGGGCCACTCTTTTCAATCACGCGGAGGAGCAGGAGGCAATAGAAGCCGGTGGAAAGAAAAACGCCCAGCGTGAACTGCGTGGGCAGGTCATACATGAAGCGTCGCAGCAGCCTGGGCCCAAACTGCTGTGACGTCAGGGATAACGTCACGATGGTAATCGAAAACACGGTACCTGTGACTCCGATCATCGCCCCGCCCGTGACAGATAGAACCGAACGTGCCGTCTGATCGGTTGTCTGGATCGATTCCGGCACCAAGCCGCCCGATGCGACCATGGTGGAGTCCAGAAACGGCATCACAAATGAAAGCACCACCGCGACGGAGACCAGTAACGATGGCACGAACCAGTAGCTGGCGCGGATGCTGTCCCAGACATTCAGAAGGTAAGCATTCATGGAAAATCCAGGGGGGAGGGACATCAACCAACGGCACGCCGTGCCAGCCACGAAGCATCGTACGTGATTCTACCGGCAAACGAAGCAAAAGTTTCGTTTGTCGGCCGGCGCGACCGGTCGCGGACCAAATTCTCTGCGGCTTGGTGTGCCGCGGCAACCGCCTGCCGGAAACTGGCGGATGCGGACAACCATGACGGCGGAGCGGACAGCATTACCACCGTCGTTCGCAGGTTTGACGTGAAATCCGCCAGCTCAGAACCTTGCGGTCCGCGCGATCGTCTCACTATCAGGCAATCCCAGTTTTTCAAGGAGTAAGCCATGTTCTTGAGACCTGTCGCTGTGGTGGCGATCTGCATCGCCGGTGTTGGAATGGCCGCGACCGGCGGCAAAAACGACGAATCGGAAGTCGACTCCGCGACTGCCAGACAACACGACTTGGCAAACGCGGATGGGCCGGGATCCATTGTCACCAAATGGATGCACCTGCTTCTGGAGGGAAATTCGAATGCATCACGTGCGTTGACAACCAACCGCGTCGAACTGCATGCTCAGCACGACTTTCCCAGGTTGCAAAACAAGGACGAGTTCCGCGTCGAACGTGTCTTGGGCAACGCATCAGTTGCGGTCGCTGTGACCAATTCGATCCAACACGCCAAGACAGGAAATGAAATTGCGTTCGCCTTCTGGCTGGTGCAGAGCAACGGTGCGTGGCTGATTGACATGTCGTATGTCGACCATCCGGAAAATATCGAGCAGCAGCTCAGCGGCCTCTACATGGGTGGCGGGGTGCATTGGCACGTCAGCGACGAAGAGTTAACGGGAGTTTGGCTCGCAGGCCCAGGCCCGGCCGGCGGTGTCGGAGAGCAGGCCTGCGGGAGCGAAATGTTGCTCCATGCTGGCGGCAGTTTCGCACTCGAAGCGTGGGGGCCGGCCGGCCGTGATGGCGGAGTCGAGACCAGGCGCGGGACGTGGCGTCGCAAAGGAGATCGGATCATCCTGATGCAAGATGGGCAGACATCGGTCAGTCGCGTTTCGTGGATGGGTGCCGATGCGATCGTCCTGCAGCCGGCCGATCGTAATTTACGTGACGGGAAGTACGGCACCCATTATGTCAGGCAAAAATCAGCGATTAAGGAAATCAAGCGTCCTCCTGCCGCGAAACCGACGCCGCCGGAGTTGTCCGGCCCGCTCGCACCGATGGCACCCGTCCTCAACCCCGGCAACGGGCATTACTACGCGTACATTGAAAGCCAGAACGTCACCTGGACGGCGGCCTGCCGGATGGCAGGCAAACTGCAATTCCAAGGGATGACGGGGTACCTCGCGACAATCACGTCGGAGCCGGAAAACGCGTTTCTTCTCCGCCAATGGCGGAGCCGCCCGCATGCCTGGATCGGCGCCTCGGATGCCGAGCAAGAAGGCGCGTGGCGATGGGTTACCGGGCCGGAGATCGGAAGATTATTCTGGGATGGAGCTGCCGAGGGAAATCAACGAGGTTTTTCCGACTGGAGGAGTCAAGAACCGAACAATCGCTTTCCCTCGTCGCAAGATCCGCCGGACGAAGATTTTGCGGTTTTCAACTATGAGAAGTCCGGCTGGAATGATCTGCCGAACGATCCACACAAGACCGTATTCCGCCCTCACGCCTACCTTGTCGAGTTTTCCAAGTAAGCAAGTGCCGCTGGCCAGTGACTCCAACGATCGGCCAACAGGTCCGCAGATTTCGCCGAGGTACGCGGATTGAAGCATCGTGGAGTTTGTGCTGGAGGTTGGTGGATTGCGCATCGAATGCCCAGGGTTGAAGGGTAAGATGTCGCGTTCGCGTCAAACGACGAATTTGGTTTGCACGCATCGAATCTGTGGCCGTCCGCGTCATTCGCGGATGCCAGACGCCACATGGGATACACAACGCCAACAACGGCGGCGCCTTGCCGGTGTCCCTGACAGCAACGAGAATGGCGGGACATGGAGAGTTGGTCCCGGTCCGCAACACGAGCTGTTTTGGAGTGCAAGCTATGAATGTAAACCGTCGTCAGATGCTCGTGGGAAGCGTGGCTGCGGCCGGCGCGGCGGCCTGCCACAACGTCATTGCAGATGAGACTTCGACCCCCACGTACCGGAACCCGATCGCCGTTTCGACGTACTCGTACTGGCGGTATCGGAAAGACACCAAGCTCCCGATCGAAGATTGTATCGACTTGGCAGCCGAGGCGGGCTTCGATGGTGTTGAGATCCTGCATGTCCAGATGCAGGCAGAGGACAACGCATACCTGCAGATGCTCAAACGCCGCGCCTTCGTTAACGGATTGGATCTATGTGGCTTCTCCACTCATCAGGGATTCGTTTCTCCCGATGCCGCGGTCCGGCAGAAGAATGTCGACCACACGCTGCACTGCATCGAGCTTGCCTACAAGCTGGGTATCCCCACCATTCGCGTCAATACCGGCCGTTGGGGAACGACCAAGGACTTTACCGAGCTCATGAACAACCGGGGCATCGAGCCGCGGCTGGAGGGCTACACCGACGACGAGGGTTTTAAGTGGGTCATCGACAGTTTCGAACAGTGCCTGAAGAAGGCCGAACAGTGTGGCGTGATCCTGGGGCTGGAAAACCACTGGGGGCTCGGGCGAACCGCCGAGGGCGTGCTGCGAATCGTCGATGCGATCGATTCACCTTGGCTGCGAGTCACGGCCGACACCGGAAACTTTCTTGACGACCAGTATCGCCAGTTCAAGGCGCTCGCGCCACAAGCGGTCTTCGTGCAAGCCAAGACCTATTTCGGGGGCGGCACCTGGTACACATTAGAGATTGACTACGATCGCATTGCGAAGACGCTCCGTGATGTCAACTATCGCGGCTATGTGTCGCTGGAATTCGAAGGCCAGGAAGCACATGAAACGGCGATTCCCAAGAGCCTTTCCTTGCTGCGCAAAGCCTTCTCGTAAACGGCATCCCACGCCGTCGAAACGAACCTGATCAGGGCCGATGCATCAAATCCAAGTTCTTCGCCATCGCGATCCAAACGGACCGCAATTTCACTGCCGGTCATTCTCGGATGAACGCCAAGTTCTTGATGGTGGCCGGGGGCGTCATTACAATGCCGAACTGAAGAGATGGTGGCAACCGGCGTGTCCCTGCCACGGAATCGTCTCTGAATCCCCTACCGTGAAAGAGGCTGTTCATGGCGACCCACCTTCGTGCCTTCGTTCTGCTCTACGCTGTCATGTCCATCCTTGTTGGCGCGCGGCAGGTCGCTGCCCAGCAACCCCTCACGCTGGCCGACGTCGAGGCAGGCTTGCCGGAGATCACAGCGGATGAGCCGCTTGCTACCGAGTTTTCCGCCCTCCAGGCGGCCCGATACCTGGACCGTTCGGCGCTGAATTGGCAGAAGACGAAGAAGTGCGCCACCTGCCATACCAACCTCTTCTATATGATCGCTCGCCCGGCGCTGCACACGGTTCAACCGGACTCGGGTGAAGTCCGCAGCTTCTACGAGGATTACCGCAAGGTGCGGTGGCAGAAAAAGGGTCCCACGCAGTCGCAGGGATTTTGGCCGATTGTCATCGCAACGGGGCTAACGTTCAACGACATCCAGACCAACCAGAAGCTCAGCCCGGTAGCGCGCGACGTGCTCGACATCATGTGGACTGTGCAGCGCGAAGACGGTGGCTGGAGATGGCCGGATTGTGATTATGCCCCGCTAGAGATTGACGATCATTACGGTGTGACGGTGGCGGCGCTGACCGTTAGCGTTGCTCCGGATGATTACGCGCAGACACCCCAGGCGCAGGCTGGTCTCGAAAAGCTCCGCATGTACTTCAGGAATAACCCGCCCAAGTCATTACATCATCGAGCAATGCTCGCTTGGTGTTCGGTCCGGCTGGATGGCATCATGACGGATACGGAACGCCAGGCAACGCTCGCGGAACTGTTGTCGCTGCAACTTGCCGATGGCGGCTGGTCGACGGCTGGCCTGCTGACCGACTGGAAGGGCCGCACACGGAGCGACGGCCAACCGCTGGACACCAAGACCAGTGACGGCTACGGCACGGGGCTTGTGATCGTGATTGCCCGCGAGTTGGGTGTCTCTGCCGACGACCCCCGACTGCAGCGCGGCATCGCCTGGCTGTTTGCCAATCAGCGTGAGAGCGGCAAGTGGTTTACTCGGTCACCTGTCAACGAAGCTCGCAACCTGATCTCCAATGTTGGCAGCGCCTACGCCATTCTCGCGTTGCAGTCTTGTGGGGAGCTGCCTGGCTGGCCCTGGGGACCCCCGAAGCCAGTTGGGAAAGACTGATCGCCCTGTGCTGATCGCCAATTGTTCGCAACGTGGATCTGCCTGCGCACTCAAGAAGAGGAGAGATGTCGTGAAGAGGAATGAGGTGACGAAAGTCGTGAAATCACCGCCCGTGCTCAATCGCCGTCGGTTTCTCGGAACGGCCGCGGCGGTCGCCACGGCTGGCAGCGTCCTGAGGCCTGGCGCCTCGAAGCTGCAGGCCGCGACCCGGGAGACCGACCACTTTTGGTGTCGCCTCGCTCCAGAAGGGCCGTACATTGATTCGCAACGCGACCATAAGGCGTTCGGGTTTGGCGACGGGAAGATCTTCCTTTCCGAGGACAACGGTCATTCCTGGGCTCACAGTGCGGCGTTTCCTGAAGCGGAGAACATTACGTTTAGCTGCTTGCTGAAGAATGGCAATATCCTGTTTGCGACTCGGGAAAGACTGTTCCTGAGCACCGACAATCTGCGGACGCACCGCCAGGTTATCGTCAAGAATCGCGATGGGAGCGATTACCTGCCCCACACGCCCAAGGACGCGAATCAGCCCGGTTGGTACTTCCATCCTCTCGATGGGATTCACACCTGGGATATTGACGGTTCGGAGATGCTGGTCTGGGGCAACTACTGCAACGTGTTGGGCGGGGCGGTGCCCGTGAACATCTATTATTCGACCGACGGCGGCGAGACGGTCAAGATCGCCTATTCCTTCGGGCAGAACCCCCGCTTTCAGGAGAAAGGGGCCGAGCCCTCAATGCTGCTTGGCGATCCCAGCAATCCGGTCATCTGTCGCCACGTTCATTCGGTGGCGTTTCACGAACAGGAGCGGGCCTTCTACGCCTGCACCGGGGATATTGATCGCGGATTCGGCAACGAATGCCACTGGTTGCGTGGCGAGTATGACGCGGCGGCCGACGCATGGGACTGGCAGGTGCTGATCTCCGTGAATTCGAATTCGCGTTATAAGTCGGGTGGCATCAATATCGTCGATGGCCAGCTTTACTGGGCTGCGGATGCCAACGGCCCGAAGTTACCAAAGCAAAAGTACGACCGCGGAATTTTTCGCTGTGCGCCGGCCGATCTTGCCAATCCGAACAAGCATACGATGCTCTTCAATGCGGAGTTTGAGATGGCCAATATGATCATTGAGGATGGCGTCATGCTGGCCGGACATTGTGCTCCCGCCTCTACGTACGCGACAGGTATTGCCATTTCACCGGATCTGGGCAAGACCTGGGCGCAGTACGATCTGGCCGAATATGGACCGCGATCCCCCGTCCGCTTCCACCCCAAGAACAGCGACGGCTGGTTTCGAGTCGACCTGCGCAAGGGGTGGATCGAAAGGGCCGAGGTGCTGTTTATCAAGCCGAAGACATAAACGTTTCTACCGAAAGAGGAATTGCATTCTTATGATCCGTTGCTGGAGAACCCCGTGGTGTCTGATGTTTGCCGTTGTGGCAGCGGGCGTGTTGGCGCCCGTGGCAAGTGCCGCGGAGCGGCCGAATATCCTCTTTGCGTTTGCGGACGATTGGGGCCGGCACGCCAGTGCGTACGCCGCGATTGACGGGCCGGGAACGGTCAATGATGCGATTCAGACCCCTAACTTTGATGCGCTCGCGGCGACGGGTGTCCTGTTTCGCAATGCATTCGTCAATGCACCGTCTTGCACCCCGTGCCGCAGTTCACTGCTGTCGGGCCAGCACTTCTGGCGAACGGGCCGAGGCGCGATTCTGCAAGGCGCGGTCTGGGATCCGGCCATCCCGTCGTGGCCCCTGTTGCTGCAGGAGAGGGGCTACGATGTTGGCTACACCTTCAAGGTTTGGAGCCCAGGTACACCCCGCGATGCCCCAATCGGCGGTTCGGCGAACGAATACCGTCGGGCCGGTGGTAAGTTCAACGGCTTCTCGCAGACAGCGTCCAAGCTGGTCCAGGGGGGCACCTCGGTCGAAGCCGCGAAGCAGACCTTGCTGGACGAGGTTGCCGCCAACTTCCGGAGTTTTCTTCGATCCAGGCAAGCGGGGAAACCGTTCGCTTATTGGTTCGGTCCGACCAACGTCCATCGCAAGTGGATCAAGGGTTCTGGCAATGCACTCTGGAATATCGATCCGGATGACCTCAAAGGCAAGATGCCGCCATTCCTGCCCGACGTCCCGGAAGTGCGACAGGATCTGGCTGACTACTTTGGTGAGGCGCAAGCCTTTGATATGGCGTTGGGCGTCCTGATCGCCGAGCTGAAGAAGACCGGCGATTTCGAGAATACCATCATCGCGATTTCAGGCGATCATGGCGCACCCGGGTTTCCCCACGGCAAGTGCAATCTCTATGACTTTGGGACACGTGTGCCGCTTGCGATTACCGGACCCGGAATCATGGGAGGCCGCGTGGTGGACGACTTTGTCTCACTGCCGGACTTGGCGCCGACGTTTCTCGCCGCAGGTGAGGTCAAGCCGCCTGCCGTGATGACGGCGACGACACTCTGGCCCGTGCTGCAGTCCGCTGCCGAAGGGCAGGTTGATGCGCGACGCACGCAGGTGTTTGTGGGGCGCGAACGGCATGTCGCCAAGGCAAGGGCCGGAAGTTTACCGTATCCACAACGGGCGATTCGGACCAAGGATTACTTGTTTGTGCTGAACTTCAAACCTGACCGGTATCCGCTGGGAGATCATAGTCGACTCGATACCGATAACCCACCGTCGATTGACGAGATGACCAATAGTACCTTCTGCACGATTCCCGACGAGGATGCCGGGCCGACGAAGGCCTGGTTGGTATCGCACCGGGAAGATCCGCGCTGGACACCGCTGTTTGACCATGCGTACGGCAAACGGCCGCGGGAAGAGCTATTTGATCTCGAACAAGATCCGCATCAAATGCGGAATGTGGCCGCCGATCCGAGCTACGCGGCGGTGGTCGCCGAACTGCGCGGAAGGCTCTTGGACGAACTTCAGAAGACCGGCGACCCCAGGCTTGTGGACGACGGAAAGTTCTTTGAAACGCCGCCGCTCGCTCCCTGATTGGACAGCGCCAGGTGGTTCCCCAAGTGCATGCGCTGCGGGGTTGGGTCCCCTATCACCGACCGACGGCTCCAGAGCGGGATCATGGCTCAGGTGAAGCCCAGGCTCACGCCTTCCGCCGTGGAAGGCGTGTCCGACAATTGGCACCGCGTCACTGTGGTACGATCCAATCGTTGACTCCTGCCGGGCGAGCTGGCAGGAGCCGGCAACGGCGGTGAGGCAACGCCTTACATCATAAACCGACGCTGTCCAACTAAGGACTCGTTGGCTGGGTCATCTCGGCCGCCGATTTCTGCGACCATTCGAAGAACCCGATCGCTTCGAGGTCGGTACGCAGTTGTTGTATGCGATCGGCTGAGAGATTTTCCAGCGGTGCTCGGACCGGTCCGCAGTCGACACCAAACCACTGCATCACGGCCTTGAATCCGGCAATCCCGCCTGCGCTGGCCATGAGATGAATCATGTCCACGCTGTGCGCCTGCAGGGCGCGGGCCGTCGCGAGGTCGCCGCTGTCCAGAGCGGCCAACATGCGGCGATAGAGGGGCGCGGCAAAATTATAGGTCGTGCCAATCGCTCCGCATGCACCCATTGCGGCACCGGCCAGCAGCGTTTGATCCGAGCCGAACAGAACCTCGAATTCGCCGTCGTTCAACTGAATGCACTGTTGCATCTGCATCAGGTCGACATTGGAATATTTCAGCCCAACCAGGTTTGGAATTCGCTGCTTGCCGCGTGCGAGGAACTCGGCCATCGGCAAGCGGACCTCCGTGAACGGGGGAATGTCATAAAAATAGAAAGGCAAGTCACCCGCCGCAGCGGCCACAGGGACCATGAAATCGATCAGCGCGTCGACGTTGGCAGGTTTGAAGTAACAGGGCGAGGACGCGGCGATTGCATCGGCACCAATCTGTTGAGCATGCGCGGCCCTTGCCACTGCTTCCGGCAGACTGTTGTGTCCGACTTGGATGATGACATCCATGTCCGTGCCATTGGCAAGGTCCCGCCACCGTTGTGCCATCTGGTAACTCTCTTCACTGGAGAGGGATTGTCCCTCGCCCGTCGAACCAGAGACGAAAACGCCGTTGATGCCGTTCTCAAGGAACAGTGCTGCCTGCTGACTCACGGCGTCGAGATGGAGTGATCCGTCGGCGTTAAACGGTGTGTGCGGCGGTACGATGAGGCGAAAATCGGCAAGCGTCATGGAAGGTTTCCGTTGGGAGGGGTGGTCGTCGACAGGGAATACAACGTCCCATAATAGATCACTCAGGTC
>JAUIHJ010000081.1 GCA_030432015.1 bacterium | reverse complement strand
GGCCATCGTCGAGGAGTTGGACGCGCGCTATCCCCAGTTCCCCGGACTGAACCTGAGTCGCGAGACGTTAGAGGGGCAGTTGATTCGCGCTCATAAGGAGAATTCCAGCATGAACCCATTGCTGGAAGTTCAGGTCGTGGAGGCTGCCGACAGCATTACGTACGATGCGCACGACACCGACGACGCCATCAAATTGGGCATGGTGACGCTCGATCAAATGGCCGCGATTCCCCTGATCAACGATGTCGTCACCCGCGTCCACGCGAAATTTCCGGGGCTGGCAGGCTCGATGCTGCGGAAGACGGTTGTCCACGAGTTGGTGGATGTTCAGGTGAGCGACGTGCTGGCAAGGGCGTTTTCTTACCTCCAGGATTATGAAGATTGTAGCGCGGCAGAAATGCGGCAAGCCGAATTCCGCATCGGCCCGGGGCCGGAATTGGGCGCCCAGAAAAGTGCACTGGAGACGTTTCTCTATGAGACCGTTTATCGACATCCGCAACTAATGGAAGTCCGCACAATCGCTCAAAACAGGTTAAAAACGATGTTTTTCGGGTACTTGGAGCGGCCAGATCTGCTGCCCAAATCGATCCAAATGCGAGCCGACGCGGTGGGACTGCCCGTCGGCGTTTGTGATTATTTGGCCGGAATGACCGACCGGTTTTGCGATGCTCAGTTTCACCGCCACTTCGAGAATTCCGGCCCGGGCTAGTCTGAGGCGGGGGGAAGTCGGTAGAATAGCGAGTACGTGACGCTAGGTTACTACGACATTGGCGGCGGCAGGGGCTCGTCGCATCGACCGGGAAACACGGTTCTTCCCATCTTCCCGCCCCTCCTAATTTCCTGCCGGAAAAACTGATGGTCCTTTGGATTCTTCGAGCGTTCTTTCTCCTGGCGTCAGTCGGCGTGGCGTTCTCCGTCATCAACCCGCCAGAATCGTCCGAGGTTGCGTTCGATTACCCGTGGCTCGTATTTGTCGTCATCGTCGGGATCACAGTCAGTGTGATTGCCGCGGACGCCTTCGTTCCGCGTAAACGGGTGGACGTTATTAGCTGCGTCTACTTCGGTGCTCTGATCGGCCTGTTCTTGACCTGGGTGATCGGTTACACCATCGAACCGTTGATGACCCAATTCGATATCGTGGAATTCAAGAGTTCGGTGCAGTTGGTGCTCGGTTTGGTCTTTTGCTACATGTGCATCAGCATGCTGCTGCAAACGCGTGACGATTTTCGCTTTATCATCCCGTACGTCGAGTTTTCCAAAGAGGTCAAGGGCGTCAAACCTTACCTGCTCGATACCAGCGTGGTGATTGATGGTCGCATCGCAGATCTCGTCGAAACGGGAGTCTTTGACAACCAACTCGTCATGCCCCGCTTCGTGTTGGCGGAATTGCAGGCAATCGCCGACAGCAGTGATAAGCTCCGGCGTTCACGCGGACGGCGCGGCTTGGATGTGTTGAATCGACTCCGAACCGACGAGACCATCGAGATGATGATCCATGATCGCGAAACGAGCGAAATGGTTGGTCAACCCGTCGATATGAAGTTGATTCTGCTGGCCAAGAGCCTCGGTGGTAAAGTCGTCACCGGCGACTACAACCTGAACAAGATGGCGCGGATCCACGGTGTTCCGGTGATCAACTTGAACGACATCTCCAACTCGCTTAAGCCGGTCTATTTGCCCGGAGAAAATCTCGAGGTTCGGATCGTCAAAGCGGGCGAAGAGGCTGGGCAAGGCGTTGGTTATCTAGATGATGGTACGATGATCGTCGTCGAAGGCGGTCGTGACCATATCAATTCGTCCGTCAAGATTTCGGTAACCAGCGTGCTGCAGACCAGCGCTGGCCGAATGATCTTTGGACGCTACAACGCCGGTTGAGCGACAACGCAGGTTGAGCCACAACGGCGCATGACCATTCCGCCGATGTCACGTGGTGTTGCCAGCCGGCTGGCCCCCGCGATGGGAGTTTGACGCCAGCCGCCGCCGGGCCATCTCGCAGTAGGCTTCGACGCAATCAATTCCAATAAAGTCCCGGCCCAGTTCACGCGCGACCAGCGGTGTGGTGCCGCTACCGACAAAGGGGTCACAGACCACACCCTCCGGTGGACAGCTGGCGAGAATGCACGTCTCGACAAGTTTCTGGGGAAAGACCGCGAAATGCGCCTCGCGAAACTTCGACAGTGAGATCGACCAGACCGTGCGTTTGTTCCGCCCCTGGGGGTGAAACGCCTGATCCCAGTTGCCCGTATGCAGATTCGAATTGCCGGCGTTCTTGCCTTGTTCCGGCGTGCCGCCCCGCTTGCCAAAATGGCCACGCCCACCGCGCATCTGGCTCTTTTCGGTAAACGTCACGTGAGGTTCGCGAATCGCGTCGGCGTCGTAGAAGTACTTCTTGGACTTCGTAAAGAAAAACACGTACTCGTGGTCCGTGGTGGGCCGCGTTCGGACGGGCGATGGCATCGCGTTGGGCTTATGCCAGATGACATCGCTCCGCAATCGCCAGCCAACTTCCTTGAGTGCCAGGGCGACGCGCCAGGGCGTCCCCTGCAACTCGCCGGCAATGTACTTGTCGCCAATTACGACCCATAGCGAACCGGTGCTCTTGGTGACTCGCCAGCACTCGGCAAACACGGTCTGCAATCTCTGGACAAAATCGGCCGGCGTGGCTTCCGCACCGATCTGGTCTTCTGACGGGTAGTCGCGCTGCTGAAAATAAGGCGGACTCGTGACCGTGCAGTCAACCGACGCGTCCGGCAGTTCACGCAGCCGGTCGACGGCGTCGCCGCAAACGATCGTGTTCAACAAGGCGTGCAGTGGATTGGCTGGCGAGTCCATCGTTCTCCGTTCTTACTGTTACATACGGTGAACGACATCGATGCCCAACAGACCAAGCCCGCAGCGGATCACGCGTGCGGTCAAATCGCACAGCAGCAGGCGACTGGCACGCACCGCCTCATCCTCTGCCTTCAAGACGGGACAATGCTCGAAGAAACCGGAAAACGTCTTTGTCAGTTCGTACAGATAACCGGTCAAGACATTGGGTCGATAATCGTCCACGCTTTCCAGCAGCGCATCGGAGAACTTAAGGATCTCCAAAGCCAATGCCCGTTCGTGGGAATCGTCCAGTCGGATCGGCGCGCCGCTCCGGCGCAGCGACTCGATGTCGACGTTACCTCGGCTAAAGATTCCGTTCACGCGCGCAAAAGAATACTGCATGTAAGTCGCCGTATTGCCCTGCATGGCGAGCATTTTTTCCTGGTCGAATTCGTAGTCGCTGCTGCGATTGTGAGAAAGGTCCGCGTACTTGATGGCGGCGTGACCGATTACATCGGCCACGCGGTCACGTTCGGCCTCGTCAAGCTCCGGCCCATTCTTTTTCGCGTCGTCGTTGGCAGCCACGATGTCTCGCGCTCGGGCGACCGCATCGTCCAGCAGTCCCACCAACCCGACGGTCTCCCCCGAGCGGGTTTTGAACGGTTTGCCATCTTTTCCCAACACCGTTCCGAAGGCGATGTGCTGCAAGTGGGTCCGGTTAAATCCCCACAGCCTGGCGGCCTCGAACAGCTTGGCGAAATGCTCGCCCTGACGATGGTCCACCACGTAGAGAATCTCGTCCGCCTGCCACTCTTGGACGCGATATTGAATCGTCGCCAGATCGGTGGTGGCGTACAGAAAAGCCCCGTCCTGCTTGCGAATAATCATTGGCGTGTCAAAGTCCGCCAAGAAGACGCAGGTGGCCCCTTCGCTTTCTCGAGCTAATCCGTGCGACTCGAAATCGGCCACCACCTTCGCCAAACGGTCCTGGTAAAAGCTTTCGCCCAGTTCGTGATCGAATGTCACTTGGATTCGCTGGTAAATCTGCTCCATTGCCAACCGGCACGCCGGGAGGAATTCTTCCCAAAGCTGGCGGTTGGTGGCATCACCGGCATGCAAGCGGGCCGTCTCCTCCAAGACAGCGGTGCCGATCGCGGAGTGTTGTGCGGCGATGGCCGCGAATTCGGTGTCCTGGTTCACCGCCGCAATCTTCCCTTCCAACGACGCGATATCGGCCTGCGTGGCGGTGACTTTGTCGTCCAACCGTCGGCGGGCCTTCTTGGCAGCCTTATCCGCCGGCTTGCCACTCTCCGCCTGCTGCCGGGCCAACTCCTGGGCTGCCGCGATTTGCTGTTCCAACTGCTGTCGTAACGCCGGCAACCGCTCGACGCTGCCATGGTATTCAACCAATTGGTTGACCAGCTTATACAGTCGTCCAAGTTCGGCCACGGGAGAGGCAGCATAGGCATCACGGTTCACAAAGTGTTTGAAACCGTAGATGATCATGCCGAACTGCGTGCCCCAGTCCCCCAGATGATTATCACTGGTGACTTCATGGCCGAGGTACTTCAGGGTGCGGCAGATGGCATCACCGATGACCGTCGATCGAATATGGCCGACGTGCATCGGCTTGGCGACATTGGGCGAGGAAAAATCGACGACAATTCTGCGGGCCGGGGAGGCCAATGGCACCCCCAACCGCGCGTCCCGGCACGCCGCGTTGATCTGTGCGACGAGCCACTCCGGTTTGAGCCGCAAATTAATGAAGCCAGGACCGGCGATCTCAGGCGCTTCACACATGTCCTCCACATCAAGCCGATCCACAATTTCACCGGCAACATCTCGAGGTGGCCGGCCGAGCTGTTTTCCCAGCGGCATCGCGCAGTTCGCCTGATAGTCTCCAAAACGCGGGTCCTGGGCGGTCCTGACCATTGTGGCCAACTCGGCGGCATCGGCGACGCCCGCGTTACCAATCAGTTCGACAAGGGCAGCGCGAAAACGGTCTCTGAGTTCTGGCAGAATGTTCATTCGAGGCGCCGTTCCTGGATGCAGTACGGTAGAGATTCGGTTGGAATGCGAACTTGCAGGATGCGATCGGGCCTCGGTGCGCGGAGTTGGCTGCCGCGGGCCAATCGCATCGTCGTGCGCCGAACAAGGCGCCGTCTCGGTGAGGCGTCACCGTACAACGTCAGCAAGTCATTACGTCGCGTCGACGTCTTCCGGCGGGCACGTCTGGCTGGGATCGACGACGCCAGTCAGATCGACTTTCGGCGCTCCCGCCCACAGGTTCTCGAGATCGTAATAGCTGCGAGTTTCCTGGTCGAAGAGATGAATCACCACCGAGCCATAATCCAGCAGTATCCACCGCGAATCGTTATAACCTTCGATCCCGTCGCGACGATCGTTCATGTCGTCTTCCAACGTGTGATCGATTTCCTCGCTCATCGCGTGCAACTGCCGGCGACTCGCCCCCGTCACAATCACGAAGTAGTCGAAAATCGGAGTCACGCCACGAAGGTCGAGAACTTCGATCTGTTGCCCCCGGTTGTCGGCCGCGGTCCGCGCGGCAGCCAGTGCCAACTCCAAACTGCGATTCGAATTCTGTAGTGCGGACGAATCCGCTTCCGATGTGGGGACCACCTCTTCTCCTTTGTGACTACAACTGCATGCCGTTTAGCAACGCCCCAGGCCCAGCGACCTGGCACTGATGACGCTTCAACGGATCGACCGCCACCCCTCATTAACCGATGCCCCTGGCGACTGGCGCCATGCGCAACGGGCAACCGTGAAGAAGCCTTGGCGGGCCGCCAGTCGCCCTGATTTTACCCAAAACAAGACGCTGCTGTCATGGGGCAGGTTCAGGAGATCCAGGTGAATTCTGAGAATTTGTGCCGATTGGCGGAGATTTGGCCGGCCAGCCTCCGCCCACCGGGGACCGCCGCAAGCGGGCGCGACGAGGAATCCAGGCGCATTCCATTTCGCATCCGGACAAACGCGCCTCCGGTCGCGACACTCGCCAAAGTGTCGTGAGGGGCTTCAATTTCACGGCCTCACGACGGCCGTTTAGGAGACGCCGAGCGGGCAATCTGAATCCAACATTTGGCCGAACGATGGAAACGGCGGCACTATGGAGCAGATACGGGTCCGCCTATACTGAAAGACGACGGGCGTGATGCAGACCAGCCGAACAGCGGACTGTGTCGAGACTGCATCCGCGCGTCCGACCAACTGCCCCGACCAACCCGCTGGAGCATGACGCCTCGCAATGGCAACCATCACGCAAGACCCCGCCTACGAGTTTCCGCCCTACAAGTCGCTCGAAAATGCGACCTTGATCGATCGCATCGAGGCGGTTCGCAAGCAACTCGGCGCCGAACTCATGATTCTCGGCCACCACTATCAACAGGACGAAGTCGTCGCGTTGAGCGACCTGCGCGGTGACAGCTACCAGTTGAGCCAAATGGCGGCGTCGAGCAGCGATTGTCGGCACATCGTGTTTTGCGGCGTTCACTTCATGGCAGAGACGGCCGACATCCTGGCCAACCGTCCGGACAAACTGGCGGAGCGAGACGGCACGCGTGTCAACGTGATCTTGCCAGACTTGGCCGCCGGGTGCTCGATGGCGGACATGGCAGGGATCGAGCAGGTGGAAGCCGCCTGGGAGGATCTGGGCGAAGTGATCGATACCAATGACATTACACCGGTCACTTACATTAATTCGGCAGCCAGTCTTAAAGCATTCTGCGGGCGGCACGGCGGCATCGTCTGCACCTCCAGCAACGCGGCGGCGGTGCTGGAATGGGCGTTCGCACGAACCGGCCGCGTGTTGTTTTTTCCCGATCAGCATCTCGGACGCAACACGGCCTTGAAGATGGGCATCACGAACGACCAGATGCCCGTCTGGGATCCGCACGACGACGACCTCGGCGGCAACACGAGCGACGCCCTGCAACGCAGCAAGGTCGTACTCTGGAAGGGCCATTGCAGCGTGCACCAGATGTTCCGGCCGGAACACGTGCATCAGTTTCGCGAAAAGTTTCCCGGGATTCAGATCCTTGTGCATCCAGAATGCCCGCAGGAGGTCAACGACCTGGCGGATCTGTCCGGCTCGACCGGGTTCATCATCAAGACCGTCGAGGCAGCCAACCCGGGTTCAACATGGGCGATCGGCACCGAGTTGCACTTGGTGAATCGACTCAAGGCGGAGCATCCAGAGCAGGAGATCCACTTTCTTTCTCCGGTGGTTTGTATGTGCGCGACGATGTACCGCATAAACCTGGCACATCTCTGTTGGAGCCTGGAAAATCTTGCTGCGGGCACTCCCGTCAACGTGATCGAAGTCGACGCCGAAACGACGAAATGGTCGCTGGTGGCGTTGGAGCGGATGCTCCAGGTCAAGTAACTCAACCGCAATGGGTTTCGCACATGTCGTGGCACCAACCGAAGTCGTTTGCCACCACGCATTGGAGCCTGGTCGCCGAAGCGGGTGGCGCGGCGTCGCCGGAAGGTCACGCGGCGCTGGCGACGTTATGCGAACTCTACTGGTATCCGCTGTACGCCTTCGTACGCCGCAAGGGATTCCAGGCGGCCGAGGCCCAGGATTTGACGCAAGCGTTCTTCACCGAGCTACTCGAAAAGGATCGTTTGCAAATGGCCGATCAAGCGCGTGGCCGCTTTCGTTCGTTTCTGCTGGGCGCGCTGACCCACTTCCTGGCAAACCAGCGGCGTGCCGTCACCGCACAAAAGCGGGGAGGTGCCCGGCGAATCCTGTCGATCGATTTTGGAGATGGCGAATCGCGCTACCAGCGGGAGCCGGTTGATGCCGCCACGCCCGAGAAAATCTTTGAAAGACGTTGGACAATGACCCTGCTGGATCGCGCGGTCGGTCGGCTGCGCGACGAATATTCAGCGACCGGAAAACTCGACTTGTTCGACCAACTCAAATTGCATCTCGGTGGCGACCCCGCTGCGGTACCCTACGCGAAACTTGCCCTACATCTCAAGATGACCGAAGGGGCGATCAAGGCTGCGGCACATCGGCTACGAAAACGATGTCGGGCGTTGCTCCGCGAGGAAATCGCCAAGACCGTGGCCGACCCGGGAGACGTCGATGACGAATTGCAGGATCTGTTCTCTACGTTGGCGGAATAAGCTGACTGGGCTTGAGACCGCGCATCCACCCAGGCCTGGCTCAGCACGCGACGCGACACCGAATTCGGCACGACCGCACTGGCGACTTGCAAGATACCGCCGCCAAGAAACCTCGGCGTACTCCCAAAATCTCGCGTAACCTGTCGCGAAAAACCGGTTATCTTGCTGTAACGAGTTGAGTGCCCGCACGATCGCTTCGAGGAGTAGCCCCATGTCTGACGTCCATTCCTGTGGACAGTGCGGCGTGACATTGCCGGATGACAGCCCGGACGGCGTCTGTCCAAGCTGCCTGATGCGGCTCGGCATGGGGCACCGAGATACCAGCCCAACGCAATTCGATCCAGCCAGAAGACAATCCTACGAACCGCCCAAACCCCACGAGCTTGCCCCGTATTTTCCACAGTTGGAGATACTGGACTTGATCGGCCAGGGGGGGATGGGGGCCGTCTACAAGGCGCGCCAGGTAGGGCTCGACCGGATTGTCGCTCTCAAAATACTGCCTCCCCACGACCACGACGACGGCTCCTTCGCCGGCCGTTTCGAACGCGAAGCCCGCTCCCTGGCCCGCCTCAGCCACCCTCACATCGTGACCGTTTTCGATTCCGGCCACTCAGGAGATTTCTACTATTTCGTCATGGAGTTTGTCGATGGCGTTAACCTTCGCGACGCGATTAACGCCGGAACGTTGACGCCTTCGGAAGCGCTGGCGATCGTGCCGCAGATCTGTGACGCGCTGCAATATGCTCACGACGAAGGGATCGTGCATCGCGACATCAAGCCCGAGAACGTGCTCATCGATCGGAAAGGGAAGACGCGTATCGCCGACTTTGGCCTGGCCCGCCTGTTGGGTCCGACCACGGATGTCACCCTGACCGGGACGCATCAAGTGATGGGAACGCCGCGGTACATGTCACCCGAACAGATGGAGGGCTCCCATGACGTCGACCATCGCGCCGACATCTATTCGCTGGGAGTGGTCTTCTATGAAATGCTCACCGGCGAATTGCCGATGGGGCGCTTCGACGGCCCATCCAAGAAAGTCCAGGTCGACGTCCGCTTGGATGAAGTCGTCTTTCGGACCCTCGAAAAGGAACCCGCGCGTCGCTACCAACATGCCAGCGAAATCAAGACCGATGTGCAAGCCATTTGCGCATCACGTCGTGGTGCGGGTAGCCCCCGCTTTGTCGGTCCCCAACACCATCACCACTTCGAGTACAAATCTGAAGCGCACTTGTTTGGCTGGCCGTTGGTTCACATCGCGTACGGCACCGACCCCCAAACCGGCAAGCTGTGCCGGGCAACGGGCATTATTGCCTGCGGTAACATCGCCTGCGGGGTCGTTGCCATTGGCACGTTCGCATTCGGAGGCATTGCCATCGGTGCGGGCGCCGTTGGGGGCCTGGCCTTAGGGGGCAGTGCCATCGGCGCGCTGACCGTTGCAGGTATTTCGCTAGGACTGTTTTCCTTTGGAGGCCTCGCTGTTGGCCTCCTGGTGGCGGCCGGAGGCCTGGCATTGGGGTTTGGGCTCAGCTACGGGGGCGTGGCGATTGGCGCCGTCGCACAGGGCGGTCTGGCAATCGGCTGGTACGCCAACGCCGGACACGGACTGGCGTATGGCGTTCACGCGCTGGGTAGCAACATGCCGTTTCCGGACACCCGCGCCCAAGGCCTGTTTGCCTTCTTCGCGACCATGGATGCGCGCTCCATCTTCGTGGGCGTTGGCATGATCGCCCTGATCACGTGCCTGACCGGGACGCTGGTATCGCTCCGTGCACTACGACACCAGCGGCAGGGAACGCCGACGCAGCGCCCGCCCAAGGACCGACATGCCGGCTGGGAGTCTGCTCATGACCGGCGCCATGCGCCTTGGGGCGTCCTACTGGTTGTCCTGCTGTTCGGCGGACTGGCGGCAATGTGCATTGTGGTGATCTTGGGGCTGGGTGTTCGAAGGGATGCCGTCGTTGAGATGGGTGCGAGCGAAATATCACGCGGTCGTTCAACGACGATCGAGTTGTCGCAAGCCGGGCTCGCCGAGCAGCTGAACATTGAATCGTCGCCGGGGGCCTTCGTGCCGGCACCGTCAACTGGCGAGATGATCGACTGGATCGAATGGACGACAGACGGCCCCACGCTGTCATCGCTTCTTGGTATGGCGGGCAAACGACTCAGTGCTCAGCAATGGACCAAGATCAATGAAGTGCTCCGCGAGGCCCACGCCGCGTACGTCGAACTCGAGCAGGAACATCTCGAACGAGAAAAGAACGCAAACGGGCACTGGGTCACGACCATCCGGTTCGATGACCCAAACGCTTTGGACGACTTGGAGAATCACGTTTGGACGCAGTTGGACGCAATCGTCGACGTCGACTGGCAAAAGCTACTGCGCGACAACCTCAGATTCCAAAGCCCGGGGGACATCGGAGTGTTGGGGTTTGAAGGACAGCAAGGCAGCATTGAAATCTGGAAAGTGGGTTCCTGGTTTCACTGGCAACTTACGACCATATCTGCCCGACGCGGGGGCTGGATGACACCGATATCCGGGGGATCGGGCATGATGTCGGGCGGCATGGACATGGGCATGGGCGGAATGGGATCTATGTCGAGTGGTGGTGGCGAGATGTCAGGCTCCGCCGTCGGGATGGGAGGTCTCGGCGGAGGTCTCGGCGAGGTTGGACTCGCTCCACCAGCGGGGAAACCAAGTGTCCGCGGAGCCGAATACAGCGGCCCCGAGTTGCCGATTCGCTTCCGGCGATTTTGGCATCAACCTGCCGCAACCGGCGGGGAAACGTCCCGCTAAGCCACGTCAAATTCTCACGCTAAAATGTCGTGAACAACGTTGCCATGCACGTCGGTCAGGCGGAAGTCGCGACCCGAGTACCGATAGGTCAGCTTGGTATGATCCAGGCCCATCAGATGCAGAATCGTAGCGTGGAGGTCGTGAACATGCACACGATTCTCAACGGCGGTCAAACCAAACTCGTCCGTCGCACCATAGCTGAAGCCCGGCTTGACGCCTCCACCGGCCAGCCATGTCGTGAAACCGTAATGGTCATGATCGCGTCCTTTCTGACCCTCTGATGTCGGCGCTCGACCAAACTCGCCTCCCCAGATCACTAGCGTGTCGTCCAACATGCCGCGCTGCTTCAGATCGTGCAGCAAGGCTGCGATGCCGCGGTCGCAGGCATCAGCCAAGCGGCGGTGGCCGCCGGCAATATCATTGTGCCCCGTGTCCCAGGCAATGTCGTAGCCGTCGATCGACAAGGAGACTTGCACCATCCGTACCCCACGCTCGACTAACCGGCGTGCCAATAGGCAACCCTTGGCGTAGTCGCTGTCACCGTAGCTGTCGAGCGTCGCTTTGGTCTCGCGATTCAGATCGAATGCTTCGGGAACCGCGAACTGCATACGAAACGCCAACTCCATCGCCTCAATGCTGGCCTCCAGTTGCTGATCCCGTTCCTGCCTGGCCAGATCCAACTGGTTCAACTCCGCCAGCAGGTCTGCCTGGCGGCGTTGCGCGGATCGCGGCAGATAGTGATTCTTGAGATCGCGAACCACGCGATCTGGATGCATTTCTCCGATGTTGACATAACAACCGGCATAGGCACCGGGCAGGAAACTGCTGCCCCAATTGGCTAGTCCACCACGAGGTTGCGCGCGAGGTGACATCGCGACGAAACCGGGAAGATCCTGATTCTCCGTGCCCAATCCATACGTCAGCCACGACCCCAGACTGGGGCGATTCGGCTGCAAGTGCCCGAGGTTCATCATCAGGATCGCGCCGGCGTGTTCGGGAATGTCGGTGTGCATCGAGTGAATAAAGCAGATATCGTCGACACACCGAGCGACATGGGGAAAGATTTCGCTGACCCATTTCCCCGATTGCCCGTGCTGCTTGAAAGCGAAGGGTGACTTGAACAGCCCACCCTTGGTATTTCGCAGGGACTTGCGGTCAACCAGCTTCGGACGCTGTCCGTGGCAAGCATCCACCTGAGGCTTGTAATCGAAGGTGTCAATTTGCGACGGGCCGCCGGGCATGAACAACTGAATGACACGCTTGGCACGGGGCGCGAAATGAGGAGCTCGCGGAGCCAATGGCGCTGCAGCCGCAGCCGAGGGCGCTGACGCCTCCTGACCGGCGATCACGCTGGCCAGCCCGAGCGTCCCAAAACCGGCACCAAGTTGAGCCAACAGGTGGCGGCGGGAAATCAGTTGGCGGTGCGGCATGGGAATCCTCGGTGGAAACGGCAACGGCATGGCACCGCAGCAACCCCGTCATTATCCGTCACGTTTCACCAGGCGGCAACAACAATTTTCACGTTAGACCGCATCGGCAAACTTCCGCAAGTCGTGCTCGAATCCCTTCATCCTCGCGGCCATCTCATCGCGTGTCACATCCATCAGGGACAACTGTTCCGCCGGCACGAATGTAAACATATAAAATTTGACCTTGGGTTCGGTCCCCGACGGTCGAACGGCGATATAGTTGCCTGGTTCAGCCAGGTCCAGGATGACCATGTCCGCGGCAGGTGCGTCGAGCGGTTGTTTCTCGCCGGTGGAAGTCGTTGTTGTTAACGCCTTATAATCGCGAATCGAAGTCACCTCAACGCCCGCCAGCGACGTGGGAGGTTTCTCGCGGAATTGCTGCATCAAGGCCTTCATCCGCGTCATTCCCTCGGACCCTTCCATGAAGACGTTGATGGTATGTTCGGCATGATATCCATGCTGCCAGTACAAGGCCTCTAATTTCTCGTGCAACGATTTGCCTTCTGCCTTGACGCGGGCGGCGAGTTCGGCCAACAACATACAGGCGACGGCCCCATCCTTGTCGCGGGCGTACGTTCCCACAACATAGCCATGGGACTCTTCCGTCCCAAACAAGAACCGCTCGGGACCCGCAGCATCCACCTGCCCGGCAATCCACTTAAAGCCGACGTGCAGGTTGCCGTAGGTCGTGACATGATACGAGTCGGCGATCCGCCGAATCAATTCCGTCGTTACCAGCGTCTTGACGACATAATGTTCTGGCGAGCGGCTACTCTGTTCGAGCACATAGTCGGTCAGGAGTCCGCCGAGCTGATTGCCGGTGAACGTCGCCCACTCGCCCTTGGGATCGGTTGTCAGTGGGGCCGCGCACCCCATCCGATCACAGTCCGGGTCGGTGGCCAGGATCAGGTCCGCTCCAATCTCGCGGCCCCGCTCGATGATCGCATCAAAGACCGCGGGATTCTCCGGGTTGGAGACGTGGCCGGGAACGTTGGGAAAATCACCGCTCAGCTCGGCGTGCGGCGCAAAGACCTCGACGTCGGTAAATCCATCAGCGGCCAGCACGGGGCAGACGGCCGACGCGCCGACACCGTGCAGCGGCGAGAAGATAATCTTCACGTCGCGTGGCCCGGCGAACGCTTGGGACTTGAGCTGTTCGAAGAAGGCCGCGTCAATCTCGTCCTTGCAGAAGACCACATTCCCATCGCGAACCGCATCGTCGAAATTCGCCGCCTCGATGGTATCGACCGTCATCACGCGATCAATAATCGCCTTATCATGTGGGGGTAAGATCTGCGCGCCGGTCGACCAATAGACCTTGACGGCATTATCGCTGGGCGGGTTGTGGCTTGCCGTGACCATGATTCCGCAGGAACATTGCTTGCGCCGCACCAGAAAGGAGAGCTCGGGCGTACTTCGATAGTCGTCCAAGAAGTAGACTTTGAACCCGGCAGCGACCATGATCCCTGCGCACAGTTCGGCGAAGTGCCGGGAATTATGCCGTGTGTCATAGGCGATGGCACATGACAGGGGAGTCGTGCCGTCGTGCTGCTCCTTAACATATTCGGCCAGCCCCTGGGCGCTCTCGCCGATCGTTCGATCATTGATGGCATTACAGCCAATCGGATACATCCGGCCGCGCCGGCCGCCCGTCCCAAAGGGGATCACGGTCCAAAATGCATCGTCCAGAGCCTGCCATTGTTCCGCCGCGACGTGCTCGGCAATCTGCGGAACATATTGAGCGTAGCGTGATTCGGTGAGCCACTGTTGTAAATTGGTCACCGCGCCAGGTGACAGTTTTTTCTCGGCAGCGGCCTGTTGAATCTGCTGTTGAAGCTCGGCCACATCGCTGGTCAAATCGCTCATGCTGAGAATCTCCTCGGTCGGCGCGTCCATGTAGTGAATGACGGCAACCGGCCCCGAGGCGTCGTTGCCAACAACCGCCCGCCCAGCCACCCTCAAAGCGGATTCTACGATCGATTCCGGCTGGTCGAAAGACCGCCAAACGTTATATTGAACGCGATCCGACTATTTCCAGGGAAGGAAGCCACATTGAAGGAACCGATCATCAGTGTCTCGGGCTTGCGTGGCGTGGTGGGGGAGAGCCTGTCGCCGGAACTGGTCATGCGATTCGCATGCGCTTTTGCCGCCGGTGTCGCACCCGGTCCGCTGGTGATCACCCGCGACTCGCGTCAAACAGGCGCGATGCTGGCAGATGCTATCCGCGCGGGCCTCGCCGCGATCGGCAGGACCGTCCTGGACGGCGGCATCGCGGCCACGCCGACGACTGGCGTCTTGATTCGCCAACATCGGGCCGCCGGCGGGATACAGATCTCAGCCAGCCATAATCCCTCGGCGTATAACGGGCTCAAACTGTTTTCAGCCGAGGGTAGCGTACTTACCGCCGCCGCTGGTGAAGAGGTGATTCGCCGGTATCGGAAAAGCGAGATTGCGTGGGTGCCGTACGATCAAATTGGCGAGACTCTGCAACCCACAAAGATCACCCAACAGCATCTGGAACTGGTCTTGGCGACGGTCGACGTGCCGCGGATCCGTGAGCGCGGATTCAAGGTGGCGCTGGATGCCAATCATGGGGCGGGAAGCTTACTCGGCTTGGAGCTCCTGGAGGCACTGGGCTGCGACGTGGTGCGACTGGGCGAGACACCGGACGGAAACTTTGCCCATCCTCCTGAGCCCACGGCAAAGAATCTGGCCAGCGTGTCGGCGACGATCACCGATGCGGCTGCCGAGATCGGCTTCTGCCAGGATCCTGACGCAGATCGGCTGGCACTGATCGATCAAACGGGGCACTACATCGGAGAAGAATACACGCTGGCCCTTTGCCTGGACCATGTCCTGGCCGGGCGTCCCGGGCCGATCGTGACGAATTGCGCGACCAGCCGGATGGCCCAAGACCTCGCGCAGAAATACGATGTCCCCTTTCATCGTAGCGCTGTGGGAGAAGCCAACGTCGTCGCCATGATGCGAGAGCACGACGCCGTGTTCGGCGGCGAGGGCAACGGCGGTCCGATCGATCCTCGCATCGGATATGTGCGTGATAGCTTCGTTGGCATGGCATTACTGTTGGACGGCCTGGCAGCGCGGAAGACAACACTGCACGATTGGGTGGCATCCCTTCCCAGCTATGCCATCCACAAGACGACCGTACCGTTGGACCGAGCCGCGCTGGCTCGCGGTCAGGCCGCGATCCGTCGGCACTTCGCAGATGCCGCCACTAACGATCAGGACGGTTTACGGTTAGACTGGCCGGATCGGTGGTTGCTGATTCGCGCGAGCAATACCGAACCGATTGCTCGGATCATCGCTGAAGCCCCGACCCAGCCGGCGGCCGTGCAATTGTGCGATGACGCAGCCACGGTGCTGGCCAGCGTCTGACACGACGTTTTCCACGCTCCCCGCAGCGTGCCGCACCGCCCCCACCGCGACTCGGAATCCCTCATGAATCTCGCCTCGGCGGCCGTGACGCCGCTTGCCGAAAAAACCGACCGACGCTATCGGTATTTTCCCGGTTGGACGATGCTGGGAATTTCCGCCGCGGCCCAATTC
>JAUIHJ010000080.1 GCA_030432015.1 bacterium | reverse complement strand
AGCTTTGAACGATCAGGATTGACTACCCAACCACTGATGGCAATATGTTGCCATGGAATATTTTTTTCATGAAACCAAGATTTTACGATGGTGTAAAAAGCCCAGGTGCGAATAATTTCGTGTGCTTGTGTGCGCAAGGTGGCGGGATAACAATCTCGATAATGCTGAGGTAGTGTGGTGTGAGTGGCATCAGAGGTTAATGCCAGCTGCTCGGGCCAGCCAGCAGGGATTTGAGGTGTTAAAGAAGACGTTGCCCAAGTATCCATGACATCAGGATCAGCGATAAAACCATTAGGTTGATGGCGTTGTGTCGCCACATAGCCCGGTGGTGTCATGGTTTGAGGATCGATGGGTAAGGGCGTTGCCATGTCGGCATAGATAGGCTGTGCATAATCTATCTCACCTTGTGCATTGATGGGATACCATACGCGAAAAGGTACGCCAAAAAAACGTTGTCTGCTGATGCACCAATCTTGGTCAAGGCCTGTCACCCATTGTTCATAGCGTTTTTGCATATTAGCGGGGTGCCACTGAATCTTCTGGCCTTGTGCCACCAGGGCATCCTTCTTATCCATGATCTTCGTGTACCATTGGCGGGTCGGAATCAACTCCAGGGGACGGTCGCCCAGCCCAGCAATTTTGTGATCGCCGACGCGGTGCGGATCGAACGGTTGCTCTCAGATGTTGCGTCGATCGGTCACACGACCGCACGTCCCGATATTGACGTCACGGTGAGCGACGTCGCAATCCATGACGACGGACGCTATGGATTTGGCCGCACCGAAGCGGGTACTCCCGTGACGGAGACATTTACGATTGGCAACGACGGCGGTGCGGACCTGATCGTGCGCGAACCGATCTCAATTCCGGCCGGGTTTACCCTGCTGGGCTTCACCGAACCAACCGGCCTGGCACTCCCGGGCGCGCCGATCCTCTCGACGGGTTCGCAATCGTTTGTGGTGGCGCCGGGCGAGTCGATGACGATGCGGGTACGAATGGATGCGACCATTCCCGGCACCTTCGACGGTCAAATCGCCTTTGCCACCGGCGATACTCCTGGGGCGCCCGCCGCGGCGGTGGACCCCGACGCAGGAATCTTCAATTTCGACGTCACCGGGTCGGTCTCCCTGTCACGGATTATTGACGACCAGGATGTGACCGGCTTTGGGGCCACAGCAGGTTTTCAGGTGACCGGCAGCGGGTTGTCCAGCGAACAGGGATTCGGCCGCTCGGTGCACTACGCGAACGGTGACACGTCCCCTGTCGACACGGCAACGTGGACCTTCGAAAACCTCACCGCCGGCGGCCGCTACCGCGTCTCAGCGACCTGGTCGGCATTTGGCAACCGAGCAACCAACGCTCCATTCACTATCTCGGGGATTGTCGGTGGAAGCCAAACCGCCCTGGTTAACCAGCAGCAGACGCCAGATGACCTGAGTGTCAACGGGACCCAATTCGAAGACCTGCGGGTCACAACTGGCGGCTTCGCCGGAAACGGCGTCTTCACTGTCAGCGGTACCACGCTGACCGTCAGCCTGACCGACGTGGGAGCGGACGGCCAGGTAATCGCCGACGCCATTCGGATTCAGCGCGTGGTCGATCCCGAGGTGGCTGTCGCGGTGGATGGCGTCGCATTGGCCGACGGGCAGAGCACCGCCGATTTTGGCGACAGCCAAGGCCCGATGACGCGAACCTTCACCGTCTGGAACGTCGGTGACCGTCCCCTCTTCGTCGGTGCACCAAGCATGCCAGACGGGTTTACCAACCTGGCGGCGACCCGTTTCCCGCGGACCATCCCCGCGGGCGAGTCGTTCGATTTCACGGTGCAACTTGACGGCCCGGCGGGGGCCTACGACAGCGTGATGTCGATCCCGATGGATGAGCTGGACGAGGCCAATTTCGAGGTTCGCCTGCGGGGCGACCGCCGCCTCCGCATCGACAGCGACGCGGAGCGGACCGCGTGGATCATCGACAATGAAGATCCCCCCTCGGGAACACGCGACTATTCACAGATCGGCTTTTTGAATTACAGCGGCCAAGGCCGCGACGGGCGTGACGTAAATTCCATCGGCACGGTCGATGGCAGCTTCCAAACGAATGCCGCGGATGCGGCCACGTTTACGTTCAGCAGCCTCGCCCCAGGACTCTATCGGGTCTCCGCAACGTGGACCGCGATCGAACAGAACCGCGCCAGCGATGCACCCTACAGCATTCGCGACGGTGCCACGCCACTGCGTACCGTGATCGTCAACCAACGGCTCGCGCCGGACGACTTCCTGGACGATGGGTCCGTATGGGAAGACCTCGATCTTGTTCGCATCACCAGTGGTACGTTGGTCGTTCAATTGACCAACGGCACCGACGGGGACGTTGTCGCGGATGCGATTCGAATTGAACCGCTGAACCAACCCGAAATCGAGGTGATCGATCTGGGTGCCGACAAGACGATGGGCGGCGCCGACGACGTGATCCTGACCAACGGCGACGATCGCGTCGACTTCGGCGAAGTTCAGATCGGAACGACGCCGCATCTCACTCGCAGGTTTCGCCTGGTCAATCACGGCACCCAACCGTTGGACGCGGGGCGCATCCGCTTGCCACTGGAATTCAAACTCATCGGCGCCGCCCCAGCGACGATTCCACCCGCCAGCGGAAGCGACCCAAGCCCGTTTGTCGAAATCGAGGTCGAATTCAACCCGCCTCGCGTCGACACATTCAACGGTGAACTACGAATGGTCCCGGACGATGCGGCAACTGACAACAGCGACGTCAATGAATCACCGTTCAGTATCACGCTGTCCGCGACCGCCGTTCCACAGGTCTTTATCATCGACAACGACAACGCGGGATATGCCGACGTGGGCCTGAGCGGTTACCGCGGGCAAGGGTTTGCCGACCCGATCGACGGCCACCGGGATGTGGACGAAGGTCAGCCAGGCGGCACTCCTCAGTCGGCAACCTGGACCTTCTCCGATGCCAACGGTGTGCCGTTGCGCCCCAACACGACGTATCGGGTCTCTGCCACCTGGACCGCGTTCGGCAACCGCGCCACCAACGCAACCTACTCGATTGCGGGCGATATCCCCGGTGGCCCCGTGTCCGTCAGCATCAACCAACGGCTGGCGCCCAATGACTTTAGTGCCGCGGGGGCTGACTGGGACGACTTGACGATCATACGAACCGATGCGACCGGCCTGCCGACCGTCACCGTATCGTTGACCGACGACGCGGACGGCAACGTGATTGCGGATGCGATCCGGCTGGAAGAACTGCCCCACCATGGACCAGAAATCCTAGTTCAAGGCTTTCCCAGCGTCGTCGACGGCGGCAACTTCGACCTCGGCTCAACGTTTGTCGAAACAACGCGGCAGCAGACGTTCTTCGTCTACAACATGGGAACCGAACCGCTCACGCTCGACAACGACTCGCTGGTTGCTTCGCTGCAGGCGGCACCGGGCTTCAGCCTGATCACGGGGTTCACGCCGGCCGCACCATCGACGGCACCGCTACTGCCTGGCGAATCGTCAACGTTTACCGTGCAGTTGGATACGACGGTGATGGGCAACTTCAGTGGCACCGTCAACTTTGACAACAACGACGCGGATGAAGGCCCGTTTGACTTTACGCTGCTAGGGTCCGTTGTGCCTGCGGTGCTGATCGTGGACAACGACGGGCCGGCCCTGGTAAACACCAGCTACCGTGATTCCGGAAACTTGGCCTCCTGGTCACAAGGCTATCGGAACGATGTCCGCGAAGCGCCCGCCGGCGGGGTGATCGAGACGGCGACCTACGAATTCAACGACCTGACGCCGGGGGATGTCTTCCAGGTTTCCGCCACCTGGACGGCATTCGGCAATCGAGCCACCGACGCCCCCTACACCATTTCGGGAGTCACGCCGCCGGCCACCACGGTCAACGTCAATCAACGTCTCGCACCCAACGATTTTCAGGATGCGGGTACGAACTGGGAAGACCTGGGGACGTATGTTGTGGGCAGCACCGGAACGATGACCGTTACGATCTCAGGCAGTACGACCGGCAGCGTCATCGCCGATGCGATTCGCATTGAACGTCGTACCGATCCGGAGATTGAAGTCACCCTTGGAACTCGCAATCTGGCCAGTGGTACGACGATCAACCTGGGGAAGGTGTTACGTGGTTCGACCACCAGCCATACGTTTACGGTCTCCAACGTGGGAGCCGGTGACCTGAGACTTGGCGAAACGTTGACACTGCCGCCGGGCTTTACGCTCGGCGCCGTGACACAGCCCGGCGGACAACCCACGCTGTTCGACCAGATCCCCGCGCCGCCCGATACCGAGACCACGAACCTGGCGCCAGGCGAATCCGCCACGTTCGAAGTGATCCTCGCGACCGCGGCCGTCGGCAGCTTCGGCGGTGTGGCTTCCTTCGGCAACAATGACGCGGATGAAGGCCCGTTCAACATTGCGTTGACTGCCGAGGTCGCGGGGGCCTTAATCATCGACAACGACGATCCGGTCGGCTACAGCGACACGGCGAACATGACGCTGTGGGGGCAAGGCTTCCAAGGGGACGTGCGCGAAGCCGTGGCGGGCGGAACACTTCAAGGCGCAACCTATCGGTTCGGCGGCCTACCTGCGGGGACTTATCGGGTCTCCGCCACCTGGACCCCGTACAGCAACCGCGCCAGCAACGCGCCCTACACGATTGGCGACACCCCTGTCGCAATCAACCAGAGATTGTCCCCCAGCAATCCGGCGGCGACACCCGCAGCCAGCAACGTGCTGGATGCCGGTGCCTGGTTCGCTGACCTGGATAGCAGTTTCTCATTCGATGGAATTGGCGACTTGGTCGTCCGTGTCTCGGATAACGGTTCCAACGGGAATGTTATTATCGATGCGATTCGTGTCGAACGCCTCGGCGCCTTGATGCTTGAGAATGCGGGAGCGAGGCCCGCTAACCACAGCGACACTCTGACGGCCGACCAGATCGAGCCCATGCTGCGGACCGCAATTGACTATTGGGCAAACGTCGATCCGAGCGCCGGTGAGAAACTGGCGGAAGTCCAGGTGATCGTCACCGACCTTCCCCCGGCAACGCTGGGACTCGGCTCCTTCGTTACGCCCACAATCTGGCTGGATGACAACGGCGCCAATGCCGGCTGGTCGCTCGACGCCGTGCCGCACGATGGCGCACCTCAGTTCGGCATTTCGCCGTTGGCCGTGATCACCCATGAACTGGGACATGTTCTGGGCTTGCCGGACCTGGATGGGCCCCGCCACGGGAGCCATGTTATGGCGAGTGCGTTATCGGCGCCCCGTTTACCGGTCCATCGAGGCCACGTTGTAGCCGCTACGGCGAACGATCGGCTGGCACCGCCAGCCGTCTCGTGGGAGTCCTATCGGAGTGCCGCGGATCGGCTCTTTGACCAATGGGCGATACCGGACGCGTCCCGGGATTTACCTGGCAGCCATCACCGTCGCGATCATGGACCGGCTGCCGGGGCTGACTTGTGGGCTGGCGATGCGGTACTCGGATCTCGCCGGCAAATCCAGGCGGACGACCGATCGCACAGCACCGCCCGTCGGGAGTTCGAGCCAACCAATGAACGCGATGAGCTCTTCGCGATGTTGGGCATCAACATGCTGGACCTCGAGCACGTTGACCAGGACTCGAACAGTTAGCGCTGGCTGACTCAGATTACGGCGATCGAGGTCGTGTCAGCGGTCGACAAGGCATTGCGAACCGCGACTGCCGCTACTGTTCCTTCCGCACGACGGTGCTCACGGTGATGAGCCGTTGCGAAATATCAACGCCGAATGGTGCGAGGCCGTTGATGAACGGCTCGGTGTCGGCGCGAACACAGACGGTCACACGGACATCGCGCAGGGTCAGCGCCGGCATTGCCGGCGGGTCGCAGGCGAGCGTGCCGGCGCGCTGGATTTGGTCCGCCGGAAGGACCGCGGCTGGATCTTCGAGGATGACCGTGGCACTGGGGCCGAGCATGAGATTGTGAGGCGAGAGAACCTCCTCGACCACCAGCGCAAGTTGGTTGATGTCAGCGCCCTTGCCGGCCTCGCGGGCCCCGACGGTCGCAGCGTGGGAAACGGCATGGCGGACGGTGCCCGCAATGCCGAATTCCAAGACGGCCACAAACAGGATCACGAGCACAAGCAGACCGAGGATGGCTTCGAGCGTCACTGCCCCTCGCCTTGGTCGTGTGTTCATCGCTGCTGACGTCCCCATCACGGAGTGATACTCAAGATGGCGGTCGCCAGGTCGCTAAGTTCATTGAGCAACGCCACGCGGACCGTGGACAGACCAGCAATCACGCCAATCCCGACAAGCGTCATCAATAGGAGATATTCGACAAATACGGCGCCGCTAATATCCCGCCGGAGGCGGCGCAACCGCGTCATCAATTTTCTCATTCTAGAATTCCTTATACCGAGGCCGCGTCTGTCAGCTTCAGTTAATGTCGAAACCCAACGTGTTAACAAAGGGCATCAGTTTGACCTGATTGCACCCGCCGCTTTGGTCAAAAAAAGCGGAGACGGACGCGTTTGTGAGATTTGATGAACGACTGTAAAGCATTATTCGTGCCAACGCGTTGTGACAATGCCACAGCCGCTGCTGGCGGTCCTCGTCGCGATCTCCCAGGGACATGGGAATCGTCATCCGGCAGCCGACTTCATCCTGTGTCCAAACTGCAACGTAGTGTTGAGGAGTGTTGCCATTGGGAAACATGGTGGGCGCCGCAACAGCAGCCAACTGCCCGGTGTGGGCAGGCGAAAAGCACCACGCGGCACAAGATATGCATGGTTTGTTCCACTTCGATTAGCAACTCCTTGTCATGGCAGTGTTAGAGGAAAAAACGGCGTGCCCAAGAAATGCGATCGACCGATGCCTCGACGCCCCCAACCGCGTTCTGGAGCCGTGGTTCTGGAATTGTTGCTGGTGATTCCGATCAATATGATCGTGTTGCTCGCGGTGGCACAATTCGGCCTTTTCTTGTCCAACCACCAGCAACTGGCACTCGCCTGCCGCACCGGAGCCGGGATCGCATCGGAGTCGAGCAGCCTCATGACGACCGGCAACCCAGTGCCGATGGACGTTACCGACGCCGTGGTGCGCCAGTTGGCCAGTTCCGGAATTGCCCCCAGCGCCCTCATCCTGGAACATGTCGCTGGCGGTGGCCCGGCGACCGAGCAGACATTGCGTACCAACCTTTCGGCCGCGGGTGCCGCGTGCCAAGAGCCAGCCAACGCCATTCCGGGATACACCGTGCGATTGACGGTGTGCGTACCGCTGAGTGAAATGATGCCAAATTGCATGTCCGGATTTGGCTTCGACACCACCGGTCACACCGTTGAATGCTCAACGACCTTTGGACGCGAGTGATGAAAATGGACCGACTTCACCGCCGCTCGGCGGGACCAACACGCCGACGCAGAAGCGGGGCCGCCACCCTCTGGGTGCTCATTTCACTCCCCGCACTGCTGATCGTCTTGCTGATCGTGGTCGATGTTGGCAATATCTGGGTCGCCCGCACCGAACTTGAAAACGCGCTGGAAGCAAGTGCGCTGGCCGCCGTTCGCGAGTGGGGAGCGACGGCTCCACCACCGGCCATGAATGCCACCAACCCGGCCCGGGCCCGCGGCTTCACCTTGGCAGCGGCCAATCAAGTGCGTGGCCAGGCCCTCGCCATCGCGATGAACCAAGGGACGTACGATGTAACGACCAATCCTAACGAAAACGGCATGTGTGAAACCGTCATCGGTCCTCCCGCAGCCGGAAATCTGGTCTTCGGCGCCATTTCGCTCGACGGCATGGGCCTGGTCACCCTGGATGCCTCCAATGCACCGGTCGACCTCTATGGCGTGCGTGCACAGGCGTCGCTCAAGGTCGCCAGCCTGGCCGGCAGTTTCTTGGGCATCTCCAACGGGGCCTATGCCGTCTCCGCCAAAGCGACTGCAATGTACGACGCGACAGGGGGCACAACGAGACTCGTACGTGTCGACCAGTTTATCTGCGGGCCAGGCGCCGGGGCTGACTGACACTTCCCGTGTGCCCTAAGTGGCCGAGCGCGATTCAGCAGCGCACACCCCGTCAGCGGGACAGGCACCTCTTTCGCCGACAGGCCGTTTGTCCGCAGTTGAATCTAATCGGCCGCGAAATACGAGCCAGTCCCGGATCGTCGCCGAATTGCGCTCGGTCCTTTAGAATCTCTCGGCCCTAACCTTTCTTCAGCCAGGAAGCGCTCACGCCAAACACCGTCGCGCGGGCGCCGCCGGCGAAAACTGGGCCGGCGCACGCCGCGTGGTCAGGTCGGACAACAAACGCCACGGATTGCCGGCGCGAACCGGCGGCGGTTGTCGAGGGTGCCCGCGCCTGGGAATTGCCATTGCGGTGGAGTTGCCAGCGGCGTGGATCACGCGGTATGCGCAAGCGGTGGCGCGAGATGATGCGCTGGCAAGCATCCTGGGTCATCCGACATCGACCTGCCACAGGATCGACTTGCCACAGGATCGACTTGCCACAGGATCGACTTGTGACGGTATCGACGCGCCACGGGATCGAATCGGCGACGGCGTATCCGCGTGAAGCTCTAGATCAGGAAGCCGCCTTGGAGCGTTTCTCGAGCATGCCGTACTTCCGCATCTTCTTGTAGAGGCCGACGCGGCTGATCCCCAACGCGTTGGCCGTTGCGGTCCGCTTATAGTTGTTAGCTTCGAGGGCACGCTCCAGGAGTTCCTGCTCGTTTTCGGCCACCATTTCCGCCAGCGTCTCCGCTTTCTTGGCTGACACCGCGCCGCTGGCGATGGCCTGCTGCACGTGGGCGGTGAGGTCGTTGGAGGTCAATTCTTCGTTCTGGGCAAACAGCACCGAACGACGAATGTGATTCTTCAATTCGCGAAGGTTCCCCAACCAATCATGGTTGACCACACATTGCAGAAAGTCTGGGTGAATCCGCCGAATGGGAATTCCGTGGGCTTGCGAAAACTCAATGACGTACTCAAGCGTGAGTGGCACGATGTCACGACGACGCTCGCGCAGCGGCGGGATGTCAAATTCGAGCACGCTCAATCGATAGTACAAGTCCGAGCGAAATTCGTTGCGGGCCATCAGGCCGTTCAGATCGACATTCGTCGCGACCAGAATGCGAGCTTGCGACGTCTGGGTATCGTTGGACCCCACCGGCTCGAACTCACCCGACTCAATAACCCGCAGCAGACGCGCCTGCTGATGCAAACCAAGAACGTCGATTTCATCCAGCAGCAACGTGCCGCTGCCGGCGGCCGCGAACTTTCCAATCTTGGCCTTGTCGGCACTGGTGAATGCGCCTTTCGTGTGGCCGAAGAGCTCGCTTTCGACCAACTCCGCTGGCAATGCACCGCATGCAACGGTGACGAGCGGTTTGTCGGCGCGCGACGAGAGCATATGGACCAGACGGGCGATCGTCGTTTTACCGGTGCCCGTTTCACCCACTAACAAAATGGTCACGTCGTGTTCGGCGACTTTCCGCAAATTGAGCAACGTGTCGTAGAACGTCTCGCAGTATGTCGAGTATTTGAAACCTTGGAAGTCAACCGTGTACTGCTGGTGGGGACCGTCGCCGAGTAGCGTCTCGGGCACCTCTTGCCGCAACAGCTTGGCCAGTCGTGGCGCAGACAACGGGAGTTGCAAATGGACGTGGCGATTCTCCGTGGAAAAGTCCTCAGGTGGACGCTCGTCATCAGACAGTGTCACGGTCAACGCCGTGTGAGCTTGCATCAACTCTGCCAACGCAGCTTGATGGTCCGCCCCCTCCTCAGACCGCAAGTCCAGGAATAGCGTCGAGTCCTCATCCACCGCCGATTGTGGATTATCGTCCCAACGCGTGGCCTGGGTGGTGCAGCCGTTATCCTGCGCCAATAACGCCGCCAATTGCTCCCGGAGCAGCGCGTCATGCGTCAGCAGCGTGCACGTGGCGGTCACAATCGCGGGCCAAGCCTCTGTGCCAACGCTCGTCACCGCTTGACTCGGGGCAGTCGGAATTCGCTTCGTCACTTTGTTTACATTATCCATACCTCCCAAACTACTTAGTTAACATTTGTTGTCAAACTTTTCCGCTGAATTTGTTGCGACGAATGCCGGCCCCTCCCAATATTCTGGAGTTTTCCAGGAGAAAACGGCTCAAAATCGTCTTTTCTCGCCCAACGGAAGGCTGGCGTCGGATCGCAGCTTGAGATCAAGGAACCGGCAATTAAGATACATGAGATGCAAAGCATACAAAGGGTACGCACTTTGCGTCAAAGTTACAGCTTCGCCAGTGGCGAATGATCTGCCTCGATATCAAGCGAATCCCCAACCATCGGAATGCTCAGGTGGCAATTTCTAACGTCGAACAGTCGGATGCAGTTGGACACGAGTCCCTGAAGCCAGCGATCAGTGCCCGTTTTGCGTTGGGTTGGCAACAGAGCCTGCTATGCGTTTTCTTCGCTCTTTTCTTCGTCTATCTCAGCTATATCCCGCTTTTTCACTCGGACATCTGGGGGCACGTGCTTTATGGGCAGTGGATCCTGGAGCATGGTGCGATCCCGACCACCGACCCGTTTCTGCCGCTGGCCGAGGGCGTCCGCGTGGTTGATACCGGGTGGCTAAGTCAAGTGATTTTCGGCGCCTTCGAGCAGGCTGGCGGCGTTGAGGCCCTTTCGGTCGTTTTTGCCGTCGTGGTGCTCTGCAGCTACTTGATTCAGACCCGTGTCTTTTACCTGTTTGGAAAAAGCATCCCGATTGCGATGCTGGGGACGGGAATCTCTCTGTTTGTGGGCTTTTCACGTCACGCGATCATTCGCCCAGAGATCTTTGGAATGCTTTGCCTGTCGCTGCTGCTGTGGATCCTGGTCCGCTGCGAGCCGTGGCGAACACGTGCTCGATCATTCATAAGCCCTTCGTCAGCAAGGGCTTGGCCAATTTGGATGTGGCCGGCCGCGGGGGTCCTGTTCGCATTTTGGGCCAACGTTCATGGTTCGTTCGCCGTCGGCTTGATCCTGCTGGCCTGCCACGCGCTCGGCCAAGCCATTGAGGTTGCCTGGCGAACATCCAGTTTTCGGGCCGTTCTAGCGGATCGAGACGTCCAGCGGTGGGCGATCTTGACGCAGCTGGCCACGGCCGCGTCGCTGTTGAATCCTTATGGCATCGACCTGCTCTTGGAAACCGCCACCTTCGGCGGCAATCCCAATCTGCGGGACGTCATGGAATGGTTTCCGCTGCGGCTGATTGACCTGGAGGGTCTTCAGATCTGCGTCGTGATCGTCATGCTGGTCGCCATCATGCGTCACAGTCGCGAGCGTGTTCGGGCGACGGATGTGCTGCTTTTGCTGGTCTTCGGATTTGCAATGGCTCCCACGATTCGCATGATTGCGTGGTTCGCGCCGATCTTTGCGTTTACGATGCTGCCGCATGTAACGGACATTTACCTCCAATGCCGCGAGCGGTTCAAACGAAATGCGGCCCCCGCCGCAGCCGATGAACCTGCCCGCAAGCCACAGTTTACGTTGAGCTTGGTCAGCATGCTGGTGATCTGGTGTGCTTTTGCGTTCTCGCCGATCAGCCAATACGTATTGGGCGGCAAACCACGCCAGCGCGAACAGATCTACAGCAACGACACGCCGCTGGCGCTTGCGGACTATTTGCGAGAAAACCCGACCGACGAGCTGATATTCGCACCCCAATGGTGGGGCGAATGGCTGCTGTGGGAGGCCGGACACGAGCTGCCAATGTTTATGACCACCAACGTGCATCTCGCTCCATCGCAGGTCTGGCGAGACTATATGCGGATCGCCCGGGGTTCAGCCGGTTGGGAACAGGCCTTGGATCGATACCGCGTCAAGACACTGGTTGTCCACAAGGAACTGCAAGGCGAGTTGGCGCGCCGAGCACGCCGCTCGCCTGATTGGCAAATTGTTTACGAGGATGAAGATGGATTTGTGGCCAAACGCACCGAAGGGTAAGGACGTCGCATGAGCGGACAAGAGTCAGAACCGGTAAAACCAGGCCTGCTCAGTTGGGGGGCATTCCTGACGATCCAGGTCGTGGTTGTGTCGATTGCGGTCGGCGGAACGGCGTATCGTTCGAGGCAGCTCGAGCATTTGCGGCGATTGCCGGCAATGCAAAACAAGCCCCCGACGATTCGCCCGCTCTACGACGACCCACGTGCCATCACCGACGAGCAATTGGCTGCGGTGCTGCACAAGCTGCGACCGAGGCTTCGCCACGAGCAGGTGAATATCAACCATGTGGATCATGCGTTGCGATTCTGGGGCGTGGACGCCAAATTCAACGACCCCGAGTGCCTCAGCGGCCAGGAGATGCGGGATCTCCTTTTGAATCATGACCAGTTCAGCGCGGTGTGGGGCGAAAAGACCATGCCCTTGCTGTTGTCCACCAAGAATGGGATCGGAGTTCGGACGCAAGAGGGCGCCGCCACCGCCAGTCACTACGACCATACCTTGGCTGGCCTGGCCGAAGTTGGCACGACGCTGGATCATCCGGTGCAAACCCCGAAGGGTCAAACCACAGTCCGGGCCATGCTGGAATACGCATTGCGTGAATTCAGTCTGAATCAAATCGAATATGAGTGGTCGACGCTGGCATTTGCGATGTACCTGCCGCCGGTTCGCAGCTGGCAGAGCACCGAGGGACAGGAAATCACCTTTGATCGCCTGGCAGATCGCATCATGCGGCAAAAATTGAATCAGGGCGTCTGCATGGGGAATCACCGCCTGCATGCCTTGGTGATGCTGCTCCGGATCGACGACAACACACCCATCCTGAGCCCCACTGGACGCCAGCGGATCATCGACCATTTGACGGCCGTCACCGGACTTTTCATCGCCTCTCAGCATCCTGATGGCTATTGGATTCGCAGTTGGCCATCGGGTGCGCCACCGCAGGTTGGCGTCGACGGCGATACCGAAAACACATCCCAAAATCGGATCCTGGCCACAGGACATGTGCTGGAATGGTGGGCGCTCGCGCCGGAAGTCGTCCATCCTCCCAGGGAAGTCGTGATTCGAGCCACCCAGTGGCTTTCGCGCGCCGTCCTGGAGCTCGACGACGCGGAAATCAAACGCCAGTACACCTTCCTGTCGCACGCCGGCCGCGCCTTGGCGCTGTGGCGTGGTGACTTTCCTGCCAGTTTCCTTCCACCGGTAACCGAACCAGCGGCCGTGGCGCAAGCGGAATCCGCAGCCAAGTAACGAAACGCGCAGATACACCCATCAGTCCAATGTTAACGACCGGATACACCTGCCCAAACGCGTCACGGAGCAAAGTGGGACGTGGACGGCGATCCGTTCGCGTTTTGACGCATCCACCCCCACCGTGACGGTGGCACACCATATGCTAACCCGTTGTTCTGCAGACTCCTCGCACCCCGAGCGCGAGGCAATTCGCCTGATCGCATGGTACAGAAGACATCATGAAACAAATCCAACAACTTTGGCACGATGAAACCGGCGTCATCGCGACGACCGACCTGCTGCTGATCGCAACGATCCTGGTGATTGGAACGATTGTCGGATTGACATCCATTCGAGACCAGGTCGTCCAGGAACTCGCGGACGTGGCCGTCGGTATCGGCTCGCTCAACCAGTCGTACTCCTACGGGGCGATCACGTTCACGTTTGCCGGATCGACCTTTACGTCGCCCGGGAGTTCCTTTGCGGACGCCACCGACGACTGCGACGAGGGCGAAGCCGGCGGAACCTCGGCGTGCATCAGTATCGCCGTGGCCGCGTCTCACGAAGCCCCATAACCCCCAAATGCCACGTTGCTGTGCCGCTGACCTGCCTCGGACTGCCGCTTGTTCGGCAGCGAGACCGGGACCCGAATGCGAGCGACGTAATATGAGGTCGAAGCGAACGATGAAACTGCTAAACAAGCTATGGCACGACGAAAATGGCACGATCTCAGCCATGTCGTGGCTCCTCCTGGTCACCCTGCTGGCCCTGGGCGCCATCGTCGGCCTGACCACCCTCCGCGATCAGATCGTGCAGGAACTCGGCGATATTGCCCTGGCCCTGGAAAACCTCGACCAATCCGTTGGCACGTTTGTCGATACGACCCCCGGCGACGACACGCCAGGAACGGCGCCGGCCTGCCTGGACGTCAGCTCGGTCGCAGCTCAGCCCGAATCCTAGGCGCCTGTCGCGCCATCCGCCGGTAGGAAACCGTTTTTCGCCGGCTGGGCCCGAACGCCGACCGCCGGTTGCAAGACAAACGGACACCTGAAGGAGCAGCGCGTGCCTAAGACGGCGGTGATTACGGGTATTACCGGTCAGGATGGATCCTACCTCGCAGAATTCCTGCTCGAAAAAGGCTACCAGGTGCACGGCGCCGTTCGCCGAACGAGCAGCAGTAGTCTGTCACGGATACTGCACCTGCAGGAGCAGATTACCCTGCACCAGGCCGATCTCACGGATCAATACTCCTTGGTCAAGCTCCTGCAGGAAACGGAGCCCGATGAGGTCTATAACCTGGCCGCGCAGAGCTTTGTCCCGACCAGTTGGACCGAACCCCTGGCGACTGCGGATATTACGGCACTGGGTGTCACCCGCATGCTGGACGCCATCCGGATCGTCGACCCGGCAATCCGTTTCTACCAGGCGAGTTCCAGTGAGATGTTTGGTCGCGTCCAAGCGACTCCACAAAACGAAAAAACGCCGTTCTGGCCACGCAGCCCGTATGGCGTTGCCAAAGTCTACGGCCATTGGATTACCGTAAACTACCGGGAGAGCCATAATCTCTTTGCCTGCTCGGGGATTCTCTTCAACCACGAGTCCCCCCGGCGTGGCGAGGAGTTCGTGACGCGCAAAATCAGCCGAACCGTCGCAAAGATCAAACTCGGCTTGGCCGACGAGCTCCGTTTGGGCAACCTCCAGGCACGCCGCGATTGGGGCTTTGCCGGCGACTATGTTCAAGCCATGTGGCGCATGCTCCAGCAGGACCAGCCCGACGATTTTGTGATCGGTCGCGGCGTCGCCCACAGCGTCAACCAGTTCGTCGAGGCCGCGTTCGCCCACGTCGACCTCGAGGCAGCGAATTTTGTCGTCATCGACCCCAAATTCTACCGTCCTGCAGAAGTCGATTTGCTCATTGCCGATCCGCGCAAAGCGCACGCGGTCCTGGGTTGGGAAGCTCAGGTCGACCTGCGCCAACTGGTCGCCATGATGGTCGACGCGGACTTGGCCGAACTCCGCCAGTGCGGAGAGCCCCAGACTGCAATCTTGCGCCCCGCAATGTAGCCAGGCGGAAGCTGGCCAGGGGCGGACCACGCCACCTGGGGCATCAACTCCAGCTCGAAGCACCCGTTTTTCTTTCCTCTGCACGTTGCTGGATGCCCGGGCAGGACGATTTCTTTCCGGCTGCCGATGCGCGGCGGAAGGTCTCCGTGCCGGCTCGCCCACATCTCGAACCGGGGGGGGGATTCTTGGCCTTTTCGGTCGCCTACGACTTCCACTCGCGCCGCAAAATGCCACGACAGACGAGGCCTCTCCATTAACGACCACAGAAAAACTACCCAATCCTCCCATGTTAACTATAGTTAAATATTGGCTGCTTCCGGTTCCCCCCGCTTCTCCGCACAGGTCAGGCCATGACATCGGGCACCCTTTCGAGGGACTCACAACATGAGATGACGGCTGGCGGCGCGAACGGAGCGACCGCGCTAACGCGCGCGGCATTGGTCGGAGGCGTCCTGTTTTTTATCGCCACGCGGATGTACTTGCTGGTCCTGTTCAGTTCGTCGGCCACGGCCACGGACCTGCCCATCTACTTCATGTACGGCGTACGAGGCGTCGACCTT
>JAUIHJ010000079.1 GCA_030432015.1 bacterium | reverse complement strand
AACGAATCATGGCCCCGCGAATCGACGTTTTCGGCGATGGTTTGTCCGTTGGGATCGCGGATTTCGAGTCGTGAATCCAATGGCGATCCGAGTCGTGCGGCCATCACCTCGCAAACGTAGCTCGTGCCAGCCTGTGCATCGAACGTCCACACATCGACATCTTCACGCGGGAAAATCCGGCCGTTAATCGTAAGCGGCAGTGTGACAAGGGTGGGAATCGGTTCCCCCGCGACCTCGTCTTCAACCAGTTCGGGAAGATCGCCCACGACAAACTTCATCGTCGGTGTCACCCCCTGTGATGTCCACACGCGCCAGCGTCGCAAGCCGACCGGTGCGTCGGATGCAATTGTCACGTTCCCGACGTGCTCCCACGGATAGTCCTCCTTGCGTTGCGAGTCCGGCAAAGGGATGACCGGCCCTTCAAACCAAGTGATCGAATCGGCGCGACGTAGCGTTGGTGGGGCCTCGATTCCATCGCCCAGAATTTGCCAGGGGCAATCACCATGCAAATAATGGCCGCCGATGCGAACCTTGACGGTCTGCCCGCGTTGTCCGCCTGCTGGGAAAAGGTAAGCAACCGAAGGGGCGTCAGCCAGCACCGTTGCCGCGTTGAGACAGAAGACCGCAGCCCAGAAAGTCAGGCCGTGTATGGAACTCGACCCGATTGACGTCCAGATTCTCTGAGACCACTTCATGATTCGCCAATTCACCTGAGATTCACGTTGGACGGCGCCCCGTTACCGGGCTGCGCATGGCACCACAGCCGGAGGCTTTCCAACAAAATGGCCGATCGCGATTCAGCATCGCACACCCCGTCACCGTCACCCCGTCAGCGGGACAGGCACCTTTCTCGCCGACAGTCCGTTTTTCCGCAATTGAATCGTATGGGCGGCGAAAAACGAGCCGGTCCCGGATGGTCGCCGAATTGCAATCGGTCATTTAGAACAGCCCATCAATGACCTGCCCGTCTCCCGAGACAATCGGAATGGGGCGGCCTTCCGGGGTACGGTATTCTGTCTGGGGATTAATACCCAGGCCGTGATAAATGGTCGCCGCCAGGTCCGCAGGACCGTACGGCTTGGTGGCCGGTTTTTCCGCTCGTTCATTCGAAGCGCCAACCACGGCACCGCCCCGAATCCCGCCGCCACCGATGGCAATTGCGGAACTGGGGCCCCAATGGTCACGACCGGCGTCCTTGTTGATTCGTGGCGTGCGGCCAAATTCGCCGGTGACCAGAACCATCGTTGTCTCAAGCATGCCGCGGTCATGCAAGTCGCGGAACAGGGTCGACATGGCGGCATCAAGGTGTGGTAGCAAGTCGTTTTTCAAGACATTGAAATTGTCATAGTGCGTGTCCCAATTCGTGTGATCGATCAAGACGCACCGCACGCCGGCGGTAACCAACCGCCTGGCCATCAAGCACGATTGCCCCAGCGAATTGCGACCATACTCGTCACGAATTGCCTCGGACTCCTGGGCGATGTCGAAGGCGGTCTTGGTGGCCGGTGAGGTCATCAGGTCGAATGCCTGACGCTGAAACGTATGCGTCGTCTGGGCGTTCCGATTGGCTTCAACTTCCGCCGTTCGGGCGAATCGGTTGACGGTCGACAGCAGGGCCGCGCGCGATTCAAGCCGACTGGCCGGCACCGTCAACGGCGGTGCCAAGTCGGGAACCGCAAAATTGGGTGCGTTGGGGTCCGCTTCAACGACGAACGGTGCCGCGGACGATCCCAGGTAGGACGAGCCCGCGCTGTTGTGCATCTTCGGCAGGCAGACATACGGCGGGACCGAACCTCGGGGGCCGAGCGATCGAGAAATGACGGCTCCGTGGGCCGGCCGCTGGTTGTTCGGCTTGAGACCGCCATTGAATCCAGCCCGCGGCAAGTACCCGGTCAGCATGAAATGGTCGGCTGGGCCGTGACCAGAATTGCTATGGCCGAATGATTTCACCAGGGAGAATTTATCGGCCTGCCCGGCGACACGCGGCAAATGCTCGCAAAACTGGATGCCAGGGACGACCGAATCGATCGGATCGAACTCGCCGCGAAACTCGGCAGGCGCTTGCGGTTTCATGTCCCAGGTATCGATCGTCGACAGACCGCCTTGCAGAAAGACAATGATCAGCGAAACGTCTTTACCGCTGCCACCAGCCCGTGCGGCGGCAGCTTGTGCTTGCAGGATCTGGGGTGTCGAGACGCCGATGCCCAGTAACCCGGCAGCACCAATCCGCAGCATGTCGCGACGGCTCCGGCGATCGCAGTACGTTCGTTGCATTGTCGTTTCTCCGTCGCGATTCGAAGGTTCGAATCGCGAAAAGTGAACCGCGTCCGTTAATGGTTAAACAGAAACTCCAGCGAGTTCAACATGCTCCAGGCCAGATCTTCGGCCGCAACACGACGGTCCTGATGACGTTGTAAGTATTCGATTGCCGTATTGCGTTCGGCCTCGTCCGGAGGTCGGTTGAAAAAGGTCAGATAAAGTTCCTCGACCAGCATGTCCGGCTGCGAGAACTGACGCTCCAAATTTGCCACGCGGCCTCCGGCGTGCGCCAGTTTAGCCTGGATGTCGGGCGAATTCAGGACGTGCAGCACCTGCCCCACGGTTGGCTCGGCGACCCGTTCGCACTCGCACGCGGTGGCTCGGACGGGACGCCCGAAGAGGCGCAGAAAATAATGCGGGACTTCGCTGTCCCACAATTGGATGGCTCGACTGCCCGCGGGCACACCGCGAAATTTCTCGCTGGTCCCGGTCGTCTGGCAGACCGCGTCAAACAGGACTTCGGCCTCGATCCTTTTGAGCGGGTAGCGTGAATAGGCTTGACGGTCGCTGTGATTGGAAGCGTTGGGGGACGAAGATCGTTGGTAAGTGGCCGACGATGTGATCAGTCGAATGACCGCTTGTTGGTCGAAGTCGTTTTCAATCAGCAGGTTGGCCAGGCCATCGAGTAGCGGCGCGTTGGAGGGCGGGTTGGTCAAACGGAAATCATCGACTGGCTCGACCAGGCCACGCCCGAGGAAATGTGCCCAGAGGCGATTGGCCAGATTCCTTGCAAACCACGGGTTCTGCGCGGAGGTCATCCAACCGGCAAGTCGCTTGCGGCGATCGCCCGCTTCCGGCCCATCCTGGACGGGTTCTGCCAGCGCGTGCGCCTTGACTAGTTCTCCCGTCCGTGGATGCTTCGTCTTGGCTTTGCCGATGTTGACGAGTGACTCTCCTTGGGACGTCGGCTTGAAGGCGACTTCCGTAAAAAACGCCTGCATTCCGTAGTAATCGGCTTGCGACCAACGATCAAACGGGTGGTGGTGGCACTGCGCACATTCGATCCTCACGCCCAGGAAGACTTGCGAAACGGTGCTGGCCATCTCATTCGGTTTCGAGACGACCTTATAGAAATGGGCCGCTGGGTTTTCGTCGATGGGACCTTCCGCGGTGATTAGCTCGCGCGCGAATTGGTCGAGTTTAATGTTGTTGGCGAAACTCTCGCGGATCCACTGGTAGTACCGGTACGCATTCTTGCGACCCAGGGCTCGGCGGTTCACACGGAGCAGATCGGCCCACTTCAGCGCCCAGTAGTCCGCGTACTCGGGCCGCTGCAACAATGCGTCGACCAGTCTGCGACGGCGATCTGGTCGTGTGTCCGCGAGAAAGGTGCGGCTCTCCTGAGCCGTCGGCAGCGTCCCGATAATGTCAAGGAATACTCGACGCAGATACGTGGCGTCGTCGACCGGTGGCGATGGTGGAATATTCAGCGTTCGCAGCCGACGGTCCACCAAGGTATCGATGACGGCTCGCTCCGTCGGCGGAATACTGACCGTAGCGGCGCCCGCCACCGTTACGTCGACCGGTGGTGCAGCGATGCGGGATTCCGAACGGGGAATGATCGCTGTGAACACGTCAACATGTCCCAGGTAGGTTGCCATCACGGCAACGCTGCCAGGTGCATCGCCACTGGTTACGAGGCCTTGTTCATCGACCGTAGCCAAGCCTTCGTTATTGCTTTGAAAGCTGGCCAGTTGCGTGACATCCTGCTGCTGTCCGTCGCTCCAGGTGGCGGTAACCGACAGTGGCTGCCGCGAACCCGTGGCCAATTGCCCTTCGTCGGGTTGCACGTCGATGGCAACGACCCGCGGATCATCTGGCGAGCCGAACGGCGCGCCGGTGGCGATCCAGTCATAAAGCGTTTGAAACTCGGGACGCTGCGGGTCAATCCTGACACCACCGCCGTGCGGTGTGCCTCCACCGACCTTGCGGAGTAGCAGGCTGCGGCCCGGCGCTGCGGGGAACACGCGACGCCCACGGCCCTCCATCACCAAAGCTCGGTAATCGGCCGCCGGGTCGAAGCCAAACACCGACAGCTTAAATCCATTCTGCCCTTCCGCCTTGCCGTGGCAACCTGACGAGTTGCATCCATAACGATCAAGGATCGGGATGATGTCGTTCTCGAAATTCAACGACCGCGGAGCCGCATCGCTGGCCGCCGCGGTCTGCGGCGGCAAAGCCTGCAACAAGCACAATGCGATCGGCAGCCCTAGGCCGAAGCCAGCCTGCCAGTTCCGACGATCCTTTTTCGAATAACGCATCAACGCATGTTAATGTAAGTCCTCCAGCAAGTGCAACCAGGAAACGGATCAAACGCACCGGGGCTACGCCGGTCCGGTCACCGCCGGGGTGCCTTCGTTGCGATGGTTTTCTCGCGAGGGAGGCACAGCCAATCATGTAACGGTCTGAGGCATCGTGCCTTCTTCGTGCGTGCCGCATTCTGACGTGTCACTCTCAGAGTGGTCATTCCTCTGTTCGGTCGGGTGACCTTTTTGCCCCAGCGCCTATAATAGGCGCAATCCCGTTATGCGTGGGAGCTGCGGTTGCCCAGGAGCGTAAGCATGGAATTCTATTGTCCGAACTGCCAAACGATGTTGCGCGTTGCCGGCGAGCATCAGAATCCCAAGGTTCGCTGCCGTGCCTGCGGCACTATTTTTCGCCCCCTGGACGCTGGCGATACGCGTCAACCGGTACCGCCCCAAGCTGCTGCTCAACCACCGGTCAATCCGTTTCAAACGGCCGCGCCTCCGGCGGCGGCATCGGTCGGTTCCGCCCCGCCAGTCACGCAGGACGATTGGGGACCAGTAACACCTTCGCGTTCTGAGGCCACGGCTCCGCCAACCCCGCCAGCGTCGCGTGCGCCAGCTTCACCCGGACCGGTCATCTCACCGCGTTCCTCCAAGGGGGGCAAGGGAAGCGGCTGGGGGATTCTGTTTTTCATTGCGCTGATGGTGCTAAGTCGCGCGCCGCGTTTGATGCGCAATTTTCAACGCGACCCTCCCCCGGCGCCAGTCGAGATTGACGACGGGGTACTTCGCCAACTTGAGAAAGAGTTCCACCGCGAGCCGCTTCGTGATGCCGACGACGAGGGGCCAATTTTGCCGAATGGAGTGAAGCTTGACGAACTTGAAAACGCGGTTGACGAGGTCGAGTCGGATGCTGCGGCGCCATGATCGCAGCGAAGCCCTGCCCCCGCAACGACCGTTACTGTCGAGGAACGATATGCTGCGGTCACTCGTCCGTCACTCACCGGTCGACGCTGGCCAGTTATGCTTCCTGCTCTTGATTGTGTTGGCATGCTGGCCTTTGCAGCCCGTGCGGGCGGAACCTCGACCCCGTCCCAACATTGTGCTGCTGGTGGCCGATGACCTGGGATACGGCGAACTGGGGTGTCAAGGCAACCCTCAGATTCCTACACCCCACATCGATTCGATCGCAGACGCCGGGATCCGATTCACCGACGGTTATGTCACTGCGGCGTATTGTAGCGCGTCGCGCGCCGGCCTGATGACCGGCCGATATCAGACCCGCTTCGGTTACGAATTCAATCCGATCGGCCATCACAACGAGGATCCGCGGGCTGGACTGCCGGCCTCTGAAATCACGTTGGCGCAGCACCTGCACGATGCCGGTTACGCCACGGCGTTGATCGGCAAGTGGCACTTGGGCGGCCATGCTTCCTATCACCCGCAACGCCGCGGTTTTGACGAGTTTTTCGGTTTCCTTCATGAGGGGCACTACTTCGTACGGCCTCCGTATCAAGGTGTCACGACCATGCTGCGTCGCAAGACACTCCCTGATGGCCGGCGTGGCAACGATGCGGTGGGGCGCTGGACCTCTGCCGACGGCCGACTCGTCTATTCGAATCACATGCGCCACGACGAACCGGCCTACGATGCCAACAACCCGATCCTGCGGGGCGGGCAACCGGTCGAAGAGTCGGCCTATTTGACTGACGCCCTCACGCGCGAGGCGGTTAGTTTTATCGAGCGAAGTCGGGACCGCCCGTTCTTTCTGTACTTGGCGTATAACGCCGTCCATAGCCCACTGCAGGGCGCCGATGCATACATGCAGCGATTCGATCACATCGAAGATATCCACCGGCGCATCTTTGCCGCCATGCTGGCCAACCTTGACGATAGCGTTGGTGAAGTCCTGCAATCGCTGAAGCAAAACGGTCTCGACCAAAATACGCTCGTCTTCTTCCTTAGCGACAACGGCGGCCCCACCCGCGAATTGACGTCCAGCAACCGGCCTCTGCGGGGCGGCAAGGGAGAGGTTTATGAAGGAGGCATTCGCGTCCCCTTCATGGTCAAGTGGCCCGCCGCGCTGCCTGCGGGCAAGACCGATCATCGGCCGGTGATCTCGTTGGACATCTACGCGACGGCTGCAGCGGTGGCTGGGGCACCCGTTTCAAGCCAACGCCCGATCGACGGTGTCAATCTGATCCCGTTCCTCACCGAACGCGCGACGGAACGGCCGCATGACGTGCTTTACTGGCGACTTCATCAGAAGACCGCCCTGCGGGTCGAGGACTGGAAGCTCTTGCGAACCGCACAGAAGCCACGCCGCGACGGCGCGGGTGCTTGGCAGCTTTACGACCTCGCCAATGATCTCGGCGAAACGCGCAACTTGGCGACGGTGCGACCGGAAAAGTTGCGTGAACTGACGGCCCGGTGGGAGGCCTTGGACGCGCAGATGATCGAGCCGATATGGTCGCCAGGTCGGTAAACGTCCAGTCGACGGTGCAGGCGGGTCAGGCCACATCGCGGAGCTTGATGACCGTTTTCAGTTGTTCGCCATCAGCCGGCACCGAAGCTTCGATGTGATCGCGAACCGCGTTGATAAACGAAGCGGCACCGACGCCATTGACGAGCCGATGGTCGAATGACATGACCAGCGTCGCCACTTTCGCCGCGACCGGTCGGCCAGCTTCCTCGATCAGCTCGTAGTGCGCCTCACCGACGAAGAATGTAGCAATAGCCGGTGGCACCACCAGGGGATGCGCTTTTTCGATCTTATGTCCGGCGAGCGTCGAGAGCTGAATCGGGGCCCCACGACGATCGTGGACCACACCGGCCCGGACGGCGATCACGGCCTCGCGGTACTGGTGCTGAAATTCGGGCCAGGTCAGGTTGCCGGCGTCAAACACAACCGCGGTCGCGAGTTCATCTTCGGGCAGCGACACGGCAATCGCCAGATCAAAGCTGTTCGTTGTGGGATCGAGATGGGAAAAATTGCTGATGAATCGAGCGCCCGCCTCGGTGCGGCACGCCTGGGCCAGGCTCCAGGCGATTAAGGAGGTTGGCGAACATGGTTTTCCGTCCACCATCATGTTGCGACACGCGCTGCGGACTTTCTCCCAGACAACTTGTGCGTTCACTGCTGCCGTTGGAACCTGCACGGCACGCGTCAACGCCATCGCGTTTTTCGATCGCGTCAGGTCGACACCCGGTCCTGGCGCAACGGGCGCAGAAGGGGGCGTACTGGTTGCGTCGGCGAGCGGGCCATCGACGGCCGCGATCGGTTCGGCATCCGTATCGCCTACCTCGGCGCGAATTTGGGCGATCTGCTGACCAACGTCGACAGAATCCCCACAACCCACGTCCCAGGCAACGAGTTCGCCGTCGTGCGAGGCTTCGATCGTCATGGTCGCCTTTTCCGACTCGATCTCGCAGATGGGTTCGTCTTGCATCACATAGTCGCCGACATTGCGGAGAAGTTCGACCACTTCGCCGGTATAGATCCCTTCGCCCAGATGGGGCACTTGGATCGGCACATCTTTTTTCACTGCCGGCGAAGCGGTTGGCGCTGGCGGCACATCGACCGGCGCGACCTCGGCTTGGCTCACGGCCGCCGTGGAATCGGGGCCCGCTGCCGAGTGCGGCGTGGCATCGACCACCGTTTGGCGGGTCTGATTGCTTTGGCAGACGTGACGGAGTGCCGCGGCGACATCGTCCGCCGAGGGCAAGCAACCGAATTCGAGGTTTGGATGAAAACCGATCAGCACGTTGGATTTGCTGACGAGTTGCGGGGCGGCACGCAGGTTTGACCAGGCGTCTTCGTCCTGCATCACTGCGGTGATCACCATCTGGCCCACGCTGCAGTTCTCTGTGTCTTCCTGCACCACCACAAGGCGCCCCGTCTTGGCGACCGAAGCGAGCACTCGTTCACGGTCCCACGGAACAACGGTTCGCAAATCGAGGATTTCGACATCGATCTCGTCGCCTAGCTGCGCCGCGACTTCGGTTGCAATTTCGACCGTATTGCCCCAGGCGACCAGCGTCACATCGGCACCGGGCCGAACCACCGACGCCTGCCCCAGCGGAACGCGGACCAGCGGCCCTTGGTGGGCAAACGGTTTTCGCATCAGGTGTTTGGGGAGGAGCACCAGGACGGGATCATCGCTGTGCATGGCCGTCCAGAACAGCCCGGCAGCATCTTGGGGTGTACTGGGAATGGCAACACTGAGACCCGGATAGTGGGCGATGGAGGATTCGTTCGCCTGGCTATGCCAGATTGCTCCGCCCGGTAGATAGCCGCCGTAGGGCGCATAAAGCACGCAGGGCGCCGTCCAGTCGCCATTGCTCCGCCAGCGCAAGGTGGCAAGATTGGTAATCAGTTGATTCCAGGCGGGCGCGATGAAGTCGACAAACTGAATCTCGAATATCGGACGCATCCCCGTCGACGCCAGGCCACTGGCCATGCCGATAATCGTCGACTCCGCGAGGGGCGAGTTCACGACACGACCAGGGAAGTCCGTGGACAACTGCTGCGTCAACTTGAAGACGCCGCCCTTGGGGTCTTCAATATCTTCGCCGAAGAATAGGTATCGGGGGTCCTCTTCGAGCGCCGCGCGAAAGACGGAACCTACCGCGTCCGCGATCGTTGTGGTCGCTTCAAGTTCGACCGGCGGCGCGACCGCTTCGGAAGGTTCGGCCAGGATATTGGTGAACGCGTCGTCGGCCGCGGGATCGGCCTCGCGGCTCGCCTGACGATATTCCGCGCGAACGTCGTCTCGAATGTGCGATTCGATCGCATCGAGTTCTTCTTGCGTGGCAAGACCTTGATCGACGAGCTGCTGCTGGTAACGCGTCAGCGGATCGCGAGCCGCAATCTCGGCCAGTTCCTCCGGCGAGCGATACTGCCGTTGGTCGTCGTTGTTGGTGTGACTGCCCAGGCGATCAAACTCGGCCCAGGCAAAGACCGGGCCTTCGCCCCGGCGCGCCAGCGTCACCAATTCACCGTATTGGCGGTGAAACTGCTGCACGTCGCGCCCGTTGATGCGATGCCATTGCTGCTCGTCGAGCACTTTCATGGCGAGAGCATTCGTTTCCGAAGTGGGAGTGCTGATGCCGTAGCCGTTGTCGATCACCACAATCAGGATCGGCAGCTTTCGTTCGCTGGCGATGCAAACCGCTTCGAAGAAATCTCCCTGCCGCGAGGCTGCATCGCCGATGTGCGCGACGACGATGTCGTCGCCACCCGCCAGTTTCAGGTTCCAGGCCGCGCCACACGCGGGCAGCATGTGCGAGCCCGAGGGGGAAGGGTGGCTCCAGATATTGAGCTGGCGATCACTGTAGTGGCCAGGCAGTTGCCTTCCACCGCTGGAGCTAGTCAGTTTTGCAAAGAAATCACGCGCGAGATCGCGGGCGGTTAGTCCGCGCGAGAGCACTAGCGCGCGGTCACGATACATGGGAAAGCAATAATCGCCAGGGCGCATATGCAACGCTCCGGCCGCGGTCGCTTCGTGCCCCATCGCCGGGATGTGAAACCACCCCTTTCCCTGTCGCATCAGGCTCTTTTCACGCAAATCCGCATGACGGCTGATCAACATGGTGCGCAGCAGGGCCAGCGCCGTTGATTTATCTAATGACATGGAACCGAGACCTGGTTTGAGATCGGATCGGCCAGTGGTCTCCCCAGCGGGGAACGCGTTCCTGGGATGGTGCTCATTCAAGGGGCTTCAACAACGGTACGGGAAAAGAAGTTGGGCGACACACGGTGTTGTCGCGACGATCTCCGGAACTGGATCTTGGCTCTTCCTGAAAATCGATCGGCGAACGGTAAAGGAAATCTTTAACGCCGGCAAGATCAGTGCTGAGACGTTGAAAAGCTGGGGTGTCCAGCGAAATCAGCAAGCTTTCTCGGTGCCTGCCAGCAGTACTGGCACGCGAGTTGGAAGGCAACAGCCGGCGACCATGCGACGCGAGCTTGCACGACGTGGGCCTGCACGACGCGGGCCTGCGGCGTGGGCCGGCACCAAGTTCGTGTCAGTGCAACCGGCTTAACCTTGGCCAGCGATGAGCTGTCGGAGTTGCCGGCACGTCCGAGTGTTGGCCACGTCCTGCTTGGTGAGTCCGGCGCGGCGGGCTTGAAGCACACCGTAGCGGAGGCAATCCAGGCCGTCGACGGAGTGCGCATCGGTGGAGATGACAATGGGGATTCCGTGGCGTTTGGCTGCTGCGCAGTAGACGTCGTTGAGATCCAGCCGCAGGGGATTGGCATTCAGCTCGAGCAACTTGCCGTGTGCCTTGGTGGTCCGCATGACCAATTCCAGATCGACCTCATACGCCTCGCGCCGATTGATCAATCGTCCCGTAGGATGGGCAATGGCGGTGACGTGGGGGTTCTCCAAGGCTCCCACGATGCGGTCGTTGATCTGGCTTTGCGGTTGGTTCTGACCGTAATGAACGCTCGCTAGCACCCAATCCGCTTCAGCCAGCACATCGTCCGGCAAGTCCATTCCACCCTTTTCCAGGATATCGCACTCGATGCCTTTGAGCACGGTGAAGGCGTCCCCCAGCGATGCATTGAGCTGATCAATTTCCTGCCATTGTTGACGAACCCGTCGCGGATCGAGTCCGCGGGCCATGGTGACGCGTTGCGAATGATCCGTGATGGCGATGTAGTTCAGCCCCCGCTGCTGGGCAGCTGCCACCATTTCCTGTAACGACGCTTTGCCGTCGGTTGCCGTGGTGTGCATGTGCAGATCGCCCCGCAGATCACCAAGCTCAATCAACGTGGGCAGCCCGGCGGAGGCGGCCCAGTCGAATTCCTCACGTGCCTCACGAAGTTCCGGCGGGAAGCACGGAAGCCCCAGCGTCGCGTACACGTCGGCTTCACGTTCGCCAGCGAGATACGTTTCCTGCTCACCATCGACCTGGAAGACTCCGTATTCGTTAATCTTCAAACCCTGTTGCCGGGCCATCCCGCGAAGTGTCACGTTGTGGTCTTTGGAGCCGGTAAAATATTGCAGTGCCGCGCCGAACGATTCGGCTGGAACGACCCGCAAATCGATCTGCAGGCCCGTGTGCAAACGAATGGACATCTTGGTTTCGCCACGACCGGTGATGCTCTCGAGGTCCGGCAAGGTCGAAAATCGATCCATGATTTCTGGCACATTCTGCGAAACCACCAGAACGTCGAGATCTCCAACCGTTTCTCGGCCACGGCGATAACTGCCCGCCAACTCCATCTGTTCGATGCTCGGGCAGGCCCGCAGATGTTCCAGCACGCCTTGCGCGATGCGGTCTGCCTCCGCCCAGAGGATTCTCTGGTTGGCCGCCGCCGCAATCTCAATCCCGTTAAGAATCGTCTGTTCGGTCTTGGCGGCAAACCCCTTCAGTTCTTTCACTTTGCCCGCGAGGCAGGCTTCGCGCAATTGATCGAGGTTTTGGATTCCCAGTTCCTTAAATAGCACGGCTGCCTTCTTGGGACCGAGCCCAGGGACACGCATGATATCCAGCACCGTGGCCGGGACTTGATCGAGCAGTTCGTTCAGCTGCGACAGTTCGCCTGTCGAAACGAGCGTCGTGATTTTTTCGGCCAAATCCTTGCCAATGCCGTCCAGACTGGTCAGTTGGCTGGGGTCGTCCCCGACAATGGTCGCGAGTTGCTCGGAAAGATCGCGAATCACGCGGGCGCCATTGCGGTAGGCGCGAACACGAAACGGATTGGCGCTTTGAAACTCGAGCAGATCGGCAATTTGGTCAAAGGTGTCGGCGATACGATCGTTGGTCATGTTTCATGCGGGGAAAAGAAGGAAAGGAATCGATCGAACTAGCCAACATTAATTTCCACGACGTCTTGATCATTGACCTGGTAGTCGGGTTTGACGCGTGTCCCGGGGTCGACTTGTTTTCCCCAGACCCGTGCGAACTTAAAGCGGTCGGCCAAATCTCGATGAATCAGCCCGGCCACGTCAACAACTGGCGTACCGCGTGCAACCGTGTACGGCTGTTCGTAGTCGGGCGTTTTCTGATTCGGCATTTTCGTATACACACGGACCACGTCCAGGGCCTCGAAGATTTTTTGACCCAGCTCCGGCAGTCCCCTCTTACTGAGTGCAGAAACGGGGAACTCGTCAAAGTCCCAGGGGCAAAATTCATGCAACAGGGCGAGACGTTCCTCTGCGCCCGGGGCGTCCAGCTTGTTGGGCACCGCCACGGTGCTGGTGTAGGACAGCCCGACGTCATCCGGATCCAGCGAAGAGAGTCGCGCCAATCGCGTTTTCGTTGTGGCGAGCTTGTGAAGCACATCTTGGACCTGATCGATGCCCTCGTCCGCCTCGAGATCAACGACGAGCAACACGACGTCGGCGCCACGAATGAGCGCCTGTGTCGCGGGCGCAAACACCTCGCTGGTGATCGGCGGCGTATCGATTAATTGGATCATGATGTCCAGCCATGGCATCATGGCAGGTGCCGGCTGGTGTGTCGTAAAGGGGTAGGCGGCAACCTCGGGGGTCGCCGGTGTAAGGCTGCGAATGAGTTGACTTTTGCCAGCATTGGGGCCGCCGATCAGCACGGCGCGACCGGCCCCTTGCCGCGGAATCCGCGCCCCGACTCCCTGCGACCGTCCCGTCGCCCGCTGCTGCTCGAGTTCTTTCTTCAGCCGACTGATGCGCTGCTTAACGTCCGCCTGCAGTTTGTCCGTGCCCTTATGTTTGGGCATCTCGCGGAGCATCATCTGCAGGCACCGCAACTCGTCGGTGGGCGTGGACGCGCAGCGATACGCCTCTTCTGCTTTGCGATACTTGATCGTGAGATTCGCAGGCACGGCGATGGCAGGACAAGGCGGCGAACGGTGCGCAATACACGGCAAGGGTCATGATGACCATTTACCTGGCTGATTGCCAGCCGCCGTCATCAAACACCGGTTGGGGCGACCGCCGCGACGTGCCGGTCGAGACCGCCGTCGGACGGTTGGCTGTGGGACGGTTGGCTGTGGGGCGGTTGGCTGTGGGGCGACTGAGCGTCGGGTGATTGAGCGCGGGGTGACCGACTGCGTTCGGCGAATCGCGTCGAGCCGCATCGGGGGGCATCGCCACGATCGCGCGCTGCACGTCGGGGCGATCAGAGGATTGCCACTTGATCGGGACCACTTGCCAGGCCCGCACACGATCGCTGCGGTCATGGTCCGCGGAATGATTGTCAGGCGTGAGAAGTTGTGGAATGCGGTCCACGGCGGGGCCGAACGGCTTGGACTCGGGGTCACGAATCGGGCTGACGTTGAAGTAGGGATCAATGCGGTCGGGGGGCGTCGACGCACTTGCGGGCGAGGAAGACCGGGCTGGAGATGGAAAGGCCGACGTGGCTGCCGCGGGCTGCCGCTTGGTCGGCGGCGAGTCCCAGGCAAACTCGACCGTTCCCCGTGGACCGGCCAGCGGCGTACCATCGGACTGCGGACCGTTGCCTGGTGATTGGCTACCGCGTGCTGTGGATGGCCCTCGTACCGGTGCTGGCCCACGTGCCGGCGGGACGGTCGGCGAGTCCGTCGGCAGCGGAACCATTTGCGAGCGAGTGCTGTTCGGTGAAATACCGTTGGGGTTAAGGCTGGGGCGTTGGTCAGCCGGCGTTCCACCTTGCACCGGTGCGGTCGGCGCCGGGGCGAGATAAGGTTGTCCGGTCCCAAGTCCGGCGGATGGTACGATGGTTGTCGAGCCGGATGCTGACGAGCCTGGAGCGAGGGTGGGTTGCCCTGGATAGTAGGGTGCGTTCGGTGCAACCGTGCTGGGAACCACGCTCCCATTGGCGGCGCAGGGGTCGATGCAGGGCGAGCCAACATAGGAGACCGGTGGCGGTGCGGTCGGGGCCCGATTCCAGCAACCGGCAAAGGGATTAAAGCAGAGCGTGGGAACGCGTCGCAACTGCCACGCGTAGCCGTCGCAAGGCTGTGTTGCCGGGTTGCCGTAGGCGATTTGCGTGGTGCCAATCACCGTACGATACCGCGTCACGGGAATGCGCACCCACGACGACCGGTAGGTCCTGCGGGGCCAGCACCAGGAGTGCAGCTTGCCACAACATTTGGACCGAGGAGCAGGGCTGGGGATATAAGTCGGCTGGGGAACCACTGTCGGTTGGTAGGTTGGCGGCTGCTGGCTTCCGGGGACGGCTTGGTAGACGGGCGACGGTGTCGTCGCGCCGGCCCGAGGCACAAAGACCGTCGGTGGAGGTGGCAACGTTGTTCGAGCTGGGGGAGCCGAATTCCAACTTGGGAGACGGAATTGTTTTCGCTGGGGCTGATAGTAGGGTGAGCGACCGGAGAGCCAGTCCGCCAGGGGACCGGCTGAGCAGTGTTGCGGCATGCCGACGAACGACGCCACGACGCTCGCCATGATCGCGGCAATGCGAATGGACCTCTTCATCATGTGATTCCCGTCACCCATGAATTGTTCGTTCTTCTGTTGGAACTTCTGGCACGGCGAGCGGTCAACCGCCGATTCTCGACGCAGCCCGTTTTGCGAAACGATAGGGCATGTTTCACAAATGCGGGTTCGAGCGATGACGCGGATTGTATTGGCGTACATCGTGCAGAGAACTCTTCCGCAACGGTAGCTTATTTAGATGCCGGACAACGGACCGATCCGTGCTTTTCGTCCGACTCAACCGCGCCGTTGCTGCTCGTATCGGTCGTACAAGTCAAAGAAGACTTCGCGAACGTTCCCCTCGTGGCGGCAGAATGCCTCGGCAACCTCGGCGTTGGTCGGTTGATCGGCGGCGGCTGCGGAGAGCAACGTCGCGACCAGCTGTTGCGTACGTTCCAATGAGGTATCGGAGGTTAGAACGGTGGGAAGGCCAAAGCTGGCGTGGGCCGTAATCATCAGGCCACACCCGCGGGCACGACAAGTTCGCTTCAGTCGTCGCCATTGCCACCACCCAAGCTGTTCTACGCCGTCCACAACAACCTGGGTGTGATCGTTCCAGGCGGACCAATCACATGCATCACTGGGCAATCGTCGCTGGCCGCTTGTCAGAGTAAATTGCCGAACTTCGCGGCCTGCCTCGCGTAACCCGGGCAACAGCGACTCGATGAGCGTCGATTTGCCCGAGCCATGGGGACCGATAATCTCCCCCCACCACTGATGATCACGCAGACGCCCGAGGAATTTCTCAACAGAATCACCGGGAGGAAACTGGTAGGCAAGTGCCCCGGGCCGAACAGCGCTGGTGGAAAACGGATTCGTCGGCGGGCAGGGCTGCGAGGCTGAAGATTCGTGACCGGTCACTGGGTGGATGTTG
>JAUIHJ010000078.1 GCA_030432015.1 bacterium | reverse complement strand
GGCGCGGACAGGCTGGTTCGGCGATGAACGGCTCACCGACGGCGTTCGAGCCCGAGGGGACAAGGGCTCGAACGCGCCGTTGAACGCCGTTCAGTTGGGTAGTTGCCAAGATAAGCAAACCCAAGACCACAAGCCGCCGCGGGCGCCAGCAACCACCAGGGCAGTACCGCCATCCGCTTCCGTGACAACGGGTTGCGGAAAATGGAGGGATCCGCATGGTCGGTGCAGCGAATATCCAATGATGTGGATTGGCAACGCTGGGGTCAGCCCCCATGATGCCGAATCGCCACACCACCAACGGTGCAACTATCGACGGGGCTGGGTCGAGATGGTGCGGATGAACGGCGGCGAGCAACTGGCGGCAATGACCGCGTCGTTCTCATCAACTCCGGCCTCCACATTGCCGTGCCGATTCCGAAAGGGATGGTCCAGCCAGGTGATGCTCTGCTCGGTGAATGGCGTGAACGTGAAGTGCCCATCCTCGTACAAGAAATTCTGTCCCCTGCCTGCATGGTTGCGACTACGGTCGTCCAGCGGTGCCGTGTTCGGCGCATCTGACATCAACGGGAAATTCGGCCGACCGTGGTTTCGCAGCGCCACGTGAGTTCCCTCCGCGATAACGCCCAGCGAATAACCATAACTGCCGCCGGCACGTTGGTGAATTACGTTAATGGTCTCGGGTGTAGCGTTGTCGATTTCGTCCAGGGTTGGAATACGATAGGCGGGCCGCAGTTCCGCCAAGAGTGACGCCGGACAGATTAGCTTGTCGGCACTATCCAAGTAGCCCGTGTCGATCAACGTGGGAGCATACACGCCGGCGAACGCACGATTCCCCTCGCTGGCGACACCAGGAAAAAAACCGCCACCAAGTTTGTCGCTATAGTTGACCAGCGCGATCCCCAGTTGCCGCAAGTTATTCTGGCAGTGCTTCAACCGCGAAGCATAACGGCTGCTGGCGATCGCAGGGAAGAAAATTAACACGGCGGCCAGTACGATACCGGCAGTCACGACGACATCCGCCACAGAAACCCGCGAGCGGGAACCAATGGCACCGGGCAACGTTGCATGAAAATCCTGACCGGGCAGTTTCACCGGTTCACGCTCGCGCAGTGCCTCGACTCGCGAACAGGCCCGTTGTGCCAGACCGGCGGGTGGATCGAATTCTTCGACGTCGTCGACCAGCGGTTCTAAGGACCTGCGCAACAGCTGCAACTCGTCGATCAACGATGGATCGGCTTCGAGCTGTTCTTCGACACGTTGACGCTCATCGTCGTCTAGCGCGTCCAGCAGATACCCGAGCAATTGCTCTTTGAGATGATTATTCACGATTGGTGGATTTATCGATTCACTGGGTGTGAGTGCTATTCCAATGCTCGTTCAGCTTCTGGATGGCCGCATGCAACCGGCTCTTGACCGTGCCGACCGGGATTCTCAACACGTCGGCGGCCTCGCGGTACTTCATGCCTTGGTAGTAGACCAGTGTTACAACGCTCCGCATCTGGTCCGTCAATTCGCCCAACGCCTCTTGGACCCATTGCCCGCTCTCGAGTCGACTGACCTCCGACAACGGATCAGGATCTTCGCTAACCAACAGGTCGGTCAATTTGGCGTCGTCATCCACGTTGCGCGCCGCGACCCGATCGAGGCTCACCGCGCGGTGCCGCTTGTCCCGCCGCTGGGCGTCAATCGCGGCATTGGTTGCCACGGCGTACAGCCAGGGGCGAAAACGTCGACCCTGTTCGAACTTCTGACATTTCAAGTGCACGAGCAAGCACGTCGCCTGAAACACGTCTTCGGCCATCTCCGTGCTCCCCAAGTACCTGCGCAGATAGCTGAACAATTCACGCTCGTAGCGGTAGACCAGCTCGTCAAACAGGGGACGGCGGCCAGTTGTGCGATAACAAAGTAGCAGTTCCTCGTCCGACATCTGCGCCACCAACGTGTCGGACGGTGGCAGTGTGTCGGCCGTCGCCGGGTTCTGCGAGTTTTGGTAGGTCGTCGCCATGGTCTCTTTACGTTCCGAAATGAGGAGGGTTCGAGCGATTCACTTGGTGGAGGAAGAAAAATCCGAACGGAATGCCGCCAAGGAAATCGAAATTCATTCTATCAGCAGGCGTCCAGCCGAGCGAACGTCAGCCGCATGATCGCCACCGAGCGGCACCACCGGAGGGTAACCCCAGCGACGCCGCGTCGTAACACATCGCAGTGAATTGACACCCCAGAACGAGCGTCATACACTCACGGCTCACTAACAAGCACAATCCGTGCCATTGGAAACCAAGTGTCCAGAGAACGCTACGATTGGGCAGCACCGGGCGACGTTAACGCCTTTTTTGGCTTAATGTTAGACAATATCGCCGACCTGCTGCTCGCGGTCGGCCTGCTAGCGGCCGTCTTTGGATTTCCTACAAATGTGGCACTTCGGTACATGGTACCCGGTACCGCGATCGGGGTGTTCGTAGGCGACATCCTGTTCTTTTGGCTGGCCATACGGCTCGCGAAACAAACAGGACGGTCCGGTATCACCGCCATGCCGCTGGGGTTGGACACGCCCAGTACATTCGGGATGGTGTTTTTCGTGCTGGGTCCGGCCTTTATCGCCAAGAAGCAGGCCCTAGGTGTGGTCGACGGAGCCGGCCCGGATGATCCGCTGGTGATCGAAGCAGCCATCTACGCGTGGCATATCGGAATCTGTTCGATTTTCATCAGTGGGCTGTTCAAGCTGGTTTGTGCGCTGGGCTCGAATTGGGTCCGCCGCGTGGTGCCGCGGGCTGGATTGCTGGGTTCGCTGGCGGGGATCGCGCTGGTGCTGATCAGCTTCTTGCCATTCACCGAAGTGTTGCATTTTCCGGTGGTGGGCCTGGTCGCCCTGACGGTAATTCTTACGACGTTGGTCGCACGGATCCCGACGCTGGGTCGAATTCCCGGAGCGCTCGCGGCACTGATCGCCTCCGGAGCGATCTACTACGCCATGGTCGGAGCGGGGCTGATCGACCACCAATGGGGTGACCTGGCGATTGCCCGGACGGCTCTGCTCCCCTACGAATGGACGACCGTCTTCGGCTTCGCCTGGACCGGAGCACTGGTGGATTCAATCACCTACCTGCCCGTCGTGATTCCCTTTGCCTTGGCCACGGTGGTGGGAGGCATCGACTGCACCGAAAGTGCGGCAGCATCCGGCGATGAATTCGATACGGGGCAGGTGGTCGCCGTCGAGGCGGTCGCGACCGTCGTGGCCAGTCTCTGCGGCGGCGTGATCCAGACAACTCCGTATATCGGTCATCCAGCCTACAAAGCGATGGGAGGGCGGGCCGCCTACACGTTGGCCACCGCCCTGTTCATTGGATCGGCCGGGCTGCTGGGATATTTTGGCTTTCTTTACGCCGTGATCCCCAAAGCCACCGTGTTTCCCATCCTGATTTTCGTGGGCCTGGAGATCACCTCGCAGAGTTTCCTCGCGACGCCCCGGCGACATTACGCGGCCGTGGTCATCGCCTGCGTGCCCGCGTTGGCGTCGCTGGTGTTGATCTTCATCGACAAATTTCTGGGAGAGATCGCCGCGCATGGAATCGGGCTGGAGCAACTGAGCGCCGGAATGCAGACGGAAATCGCGACCATTCGCGCGCTGGGAAATGGCTTTATCGTGACCAGCCTGCTGTGGGCTTCGGCGCTGGTGGCAATGATCGACCACAAACTTCGCGTCGCGGCGGCGTTCACCGCCATCGCGGCGCTGATGAGCCTGTTTGGTATCATGCATTCGCCGTTTCCCGGCGCCGCAATGTTCCTGGTTTGGGACCTCGAGCCGGCCCTGCGTCAGACGCCGTTATCGTACACGGCCGGGTACGCATTGATGACCGTGATGCTGATCGGCTGGGATGGCTGGCTGCGCCGCACGGGGCACGACCTGTCAGTGGAGGAATTGGGACATTGAATTTAAAAAGGGTCCTCGAACCCGAGGTGATGGATTCTGCGGAGGAAGCGCTCGACTACGATGCGATGGATCACGGCGCAGTCAACCAGACTTTCGTCGATGATTTGCTGGCCGGCGGTGAAGTCGAGGGTGATGTGATTGATCTGGGGACGGGTACGGCGCAGATTCCGATCCTGCTCTGTCAGCACGCTGACGCCTGTCGCATCATGGCGATCGATCTGTCAATCGCGATGCTCGATTTGGCTCGCTTGAATATCGAGGTGAACGGCCTCATCGACCGGATTTCCCTGGCACACGTCGATTCGAAGGCGCTTCCCTACGATGACGAGGCGTTTGATCTGGTGATCTCCAACAGCATTGTGCACCATATTCCGGAGCCCGCATCCGTGCTCGCTGACGCCGTACGAGTGCTCAAGCCGGGCGGCCGCCTTTTTTTTCGCGACCTGCTGCGGCCGGTTGACGAGGCGACCGTCGAACACCTGGTGGCGACCTATGCGGGTGAGGCGGATGCACATCAACGCCAAATGTTTGATGATTCGCTCCGAGCGGCCCTTTCGCTCGACGAGATTCGCGAGATCGTAACGGCGTTAGGATTCGCTGCCGAATCGGTCACCGCCACCTCGGATCGACATTGGACGTGGGCAGCCGTGCAAGCTTGACCGGTTGTGGGTGCGATTTCGGTCCGCCGGTTGCCAATCCGTCCGCTTCCGGCTAAAAGTCATGCATGCGCCAATACCTTGATCTCCTGCAGCACATTCTCGATGGCGGAACGCAGAAATCCGATCGCACCGGGACCGGTACGCTGAGCACCTTCGGGCATCAGGCTCGCTACGACTTGAGCCTCGGCTTCCCGTTGATGACCACCAAAAAGCTGCACCTGAAATCGATTGTGTATGAGTTGCTCTGGTTTCTGCGGGGCGACACGAACATCCGCTACCTGAATGATCACGGCGTCTCGATTTGGGACGAGTGGGCAGACGACGAGGGAAATCTGGGGCCTGTCTATGGCGCGCAATGGCGATCCTGGCCGACACCCGACGGTGGGAGCATCGACCAGATCAGCGAGGTCCTCCGCCAGATCCAAGACAGCCCCGATTCGCGCCGGCTGATCGTCAGTGCCTGGAATATCTCCGATGTGCCGCGCATGGCGTTGCCACCCTGTCACCTGTTGTTTCAGTTCTATGTGGCGGAGAATCGTCTGTCCTGCCAGCTCTATCAACGTAGCGCCGATGTGTTTCTCGGCGTTCCCTTCAACATCGCATCCTACGCCTTGCTGACGCTGATGGTGGCACAAGTCAGCGGATTGCAGCCAGGCGAGTTCATTCATACGCTGGGCGATGCACACCTCTACGTCAATCACCTGGACCAGGCCAAGCTGCAATTACAACGCGAGCCACGGGCGCTGCCGAAGCTGATCATTAATCCGGACGTGACGTCACTGTTCGACTTCCAATTCGACGACTTTCAGCTGGAAAACTACGACCCACATCCGCACATTCGGGCCAAGGTCGCGGTCTAAGCGAGCCAGCGACCCGACTCGGTCAAGCCGGCGGACCGGCGGAGTTAGCGTCAGACGCGAGGCGCGAAAGCACGTATGAAAACATCCCTCATTGTGGCCATGGCGAAGAACGGAGTGATTGGCGTCGATGGTGATCTGCCCTGGAAACTTTCAGCGGACCTGCGCCGATTCAAGGAACTAACGATGGGGCATGCGATCATCATGGGCCGCAAGACCTATGAATCGATCGCACAGAGAGTACCAACGAAGCTCCTCCCCGGGCGAACGTCGATTGTCGTCACCCGCCAGGACGCGTATCCGATCGCACCTGGAGCGCTGCTGGCAGGTAGCATCGTCGCGGGCATCCAACAGGCCACCGATGATTCCGAAGTGTTCGTGATTGGCGGCGCGGAGATCTATCGGGCGGCGATGCCGCTGGTCGATCGCATGTACGTGACCGAGGTCCAGGCAGAGGTCGACGGCGACACCTACTTCCCTGCCTGGGACCGCGACCAGTGGGACTTGGTCGAACGATCCGACCACACGGCCGATGAGCGGAATGCGTTCGACTACAGCTTCTGTGTTTACCAACGGCGGACAGCCAAGTGACGCGGTATCCCCGCGAGGCTGCCCTTCTGACGCGAGATGCGCCGCAGTTTCGCGCGCGGTCATCGAAATTGCCGAGCGAGATTCAGCAGCGCACACCCCGTCAGCGGGACAGGCACCTTTTTCGCCGCCAGGCGGCTTTTCCGCAGTTGAATCGAATGGGCGGCGAAAAACGAGCCGGTCCCGGCTTGTCGCCGAATCGCGCGCGATCATTTAGAAAATGCGAACGCGACGTTCTCTTTCTTTCCGACCACCCGCCGAATCTCAACCATGGACGTGACTTCAAGCCCACTGAACGTCTTTGTCAAACTCCTGGCGATTGTGTTTATCGCTGAAGCTGGCGTCATGTTGCTACTGCCGGCGATCCTGCCACCGTCCGTGACGGCCGGGACCGAGGCATTCGTCGATTCCTGCTTGCTCACTCTGTTGACCGCGCCCTTGGTCTGGTGGGTCATCATCGGGCCGCTCAGGGCCTCGGCCGCAGCTGAAAAGACCGCGGCGGTCGCTCAAATTGCGACCGGCGTCGCGCACGAACTTCGCAACCCGTTAACCGCGGTCAAGATGCTCGTCCAAACGCAACGTGAACTGCCTGAAGTCGGCGATCAGTTGGCCGAAGATCTGACGATCATCGAAGATGAGATTCGCCGGATGGAACGCTCGCTCCAGACATTTCTCGACTTCGCCAGACCGCAGGCCCCGGCGCGTCGTCCGCTCGATCCGTCCGATATCATCCGTCGCACGTTTTCCTTGATCGAGCCACGGGCACGCAATCAGCAAGTCGTTTGCGAACTGGTCGAGCCGGACCAACCGTTGATCATCGAAGCGGACGACGAACAATTGTTACAGCTCGTTCTCAACCTGTGCTTGAATGCACTCGATGCGATGCCGGACGGAGGTCTCCTGACGGTGGGGGCCCGAGCGCAGGACGGAATGGTCCGCCTCTCGGTTCGCGATACCGGGCCCGGCATTGATCCGCTGGTCTTTGCCAGACTGTTCCAGCCCTTTGTTACCAATAAGGAAACAGGCGTTGGGATTGGGCTGGTGATCTGCAAGCGGATCGCCGAAGCACATCGGGGCCGTCTGCGGGGCGAGAACCTGGACGATGGAGCGTGCTTTACTCTCGAGCTTCCGGCAACACCATGAATCATACAGCGACGCCTGTGACGTTAAACGACACGGACGGGCCCAGCTTGAAGCTCACGTACGCGGCGTTTGATCCGCGACAGGATCTCAAAGTCGCTCGGATGGGGTGATTCGAATGCCGGCCGCAAAGGAATCGGCACATCGTCCATCCGATAGACGGTGCCAGGCACGTTGATACCGTAGGTGGCAACGGTGAATGCCACGGCCGCTGAACGTGTCGTCGGTGTTTCCTTGGGATCAAACGCAATGTAGGGGATCGATGCCAGGTGTGTGCGGGCCGGTTGGCTGAAGTTTGCCATTGGATCGCTGGCTATAATCATCGCCGCATCCGCTTCGCCCCGCGCCAACACATCCGACGCGGTATATTCCCCGGGATTGAAGCGTGGATAGCCCCGCGTCAGGTTAACGCCAAACGGATAGCCAGTCCGCCAAGCCACCACGTTATCCGCGCCGGTCACGTTACCGTGGCCACGATTCGGCTTGCAGGTGAAGCGGGTGTGCCGGTTCATGTCCCGGGTCAGCGCCAGCAGCGCCTCGCTATTGGCATGCTTACCGCGCGTCATGGTGAGGCCCATCCCGAAGAAGATGACGCCGAACTTGGCGGCCTTCATCCGATCCATCAGGTCCTGCCAGGTCGCAATCGGCACCCCCGTATCCTGTTCGACCGTCTCGGGATCTAACTCGATTCCCTGGGCGAGCGCCCGCAGGGTCCACAGCCCTTCAAAGTCACGACGCGGCTTGATCTGCACGAAGATGTCGGCGGCCTTGGCCGACTTCGTCTTGCGGACGTCGACAATCACACACGTCCGGTCCTTGCGGCCGTTTGGCAGAAACATTCCCTTAGGCATCAAGCTGTATTTGGTAAAGTGCCGTGGATGGCTTTCCGCCGGGTTTGACCCCCAAAACATGACCATGTCGGCCCGGTTGCGAACTTCGCCCAACGAGCAAGTGACTTCGCCAACTCCCTGGAAAGCCATCCCGGATGGCCCGTGACAAACACTGGTCGTGGTATCGACGATCCCGCCAATCCAATCCGCGATGCCAACCACAACCCGCTGCGATTCGCTGGTCGTATCACTGAGACCGTAAATCAACGGATAATTGGCGTCGACCAGAATCCGAGCCGCACGTTCAATCCCGACTTCCAGATCTGCCGGTTGACCATCGACGTGGCAGGACGGACGGTCGTCGACCTCGTGATTCAAGAACCAGGAATTGCCGAGCACACAGGCGCGTTTGGCATCCACAATGTGCGTGCCTTCGACGGTCAAATCAATGTCGTCGCAGACGCATCCACAAAACGTGCAGGTGGCGTCCTTGACGACCTTCGTTTCCGGTGTTGCTTCAGGGATGCTCATTGGGTGGCCGGTATTCCTTCGAGGTTCGCGCCAAGACTGCTCAAGCCACAACCACGGTTTGCCGTGATTGCGGCCTTCATGCCGCGTGTCATTTCAGAACGGTTAACTCAACGTCGAGCCCTTTGCTGGTGGGCATACCGGACCCGTGCGTGTCGCCACCCATCAAGCGGCTCGACATGTCGCCGTAGGCAATGAACAACATACCAGACGGCAGCTCGCCTTTCTTGGCCGCCTTGATGGCCACGTCAATCTCGCCATGTTCGCCCTTCAAGCGCACCCGGTCGCCGTCAGAAAGCGCTAAACGTTCCATGTCCGACGGCGATACCTGGAGGGTATTCACTTCGCTCTGATAGTTCTCTCCGTATTTTCCCTCGCTGATGCCGCACCCTTGCTTACTGGTTCGACCTGGAATCAAAATAAAGGTGTCAGACATCCGCGTTGGTGGCTCGCTGGCTGGAGAAGAATTCGGCGTTGGTGGCTCGCCAAGTGGCTCGCAGGCGACCAAGTTACCATTTTCGCAAGCCGTCCGTGGCGACGCTAGAGCAAATCGCGCGCAATTCAAGGGCGGATCCCGGCCGATTGCCCCGGTTGATAGAATCACGTGCCGTCGCACGGCGTTCGTGACCGTGACCAGAACGACCTGATAAACTCTCGACGAAACTTCTCAGGGAGAGGGCCAGTCCATGTCCGAGTCCACGCTTCGCCATGTCCGCATCGCGCTGGTCCAACAGCAGGCGACCGACAATCGGGATGACAACACCCAGCGCGGACAAATCGCGGTGCGACAGGCGGCCGCCGCGGGCGCGCAGATCGTCTGCTTCGCCGAGCTGGCATTCGATCCCTTCCACCCTCAAGAGCCGGCCACACCGCAAACGCCGGAACTTGCCGAGTCCATTCCAGGGCCAACCACCGCTGCATTTGCAGAGCTGGCGCGTGAGCTGGGCGTGGTGATCATTCTGAACTTGTTTGAAATCTCCGATGGGCGGACCTACGATTCGTCGCCGGTTGTGGGGCACGACGGCCAACTCTTGGGCACCACGCGGATGATTCATATCACCGACTATGCCTGCTTTCACGAACGGGGTTACTACACGCCCGGAGATCACGGTGCGCCGGTGTTCGAGACCCCTTTCGGACGGATCGGGATCGCGATCTGCTACGACCGCCATTTTCCAGAGTACATGCGGGCCTTGGCACTCGGCGGCGCGGAGATCGTGTTCATCCCGCAAGCAGGTGCCGTAGGCGAATGGCCGGAAGGGCTCTACCACGCTGAAATGCAAGTTGCCTCATTTCAACACGGCTACTACACCGCACTCTGCAATCGCGTGGGGCCGGAACGGCGGCTGACGTTCGGCGGCGAGTCGTTTGTCTGCGATCCGCATGGGCGCGTTATCGCACAAGCAAGTGCGACCGACGACGAAATCTTGACCTGCGATCTGGATCTGGCCGAAGTCGGACGGTCGCATGCGCAACGCCTCTTTCTCGGCGACCGGCGGCCCGAACTGTACGCTGACTGGTTAGGCCCCCAGCGTGGAAGGGACGCGTGAACCCCACTTGCTGGTCTTGAAATTGCGCTTCGGTTAATGCCGCAGGCACGTCAGGTTGCAGCCTGGGTTGCCAAACTCAGGGACTTGTGGCCTGGTTGTTCAAGACCCGCGAAGCGGCGGCATACGTCGTGGCGCCGGCCAACACCTGTCGCCGCTGCGCGGCAAGACGGTGCACTTGCGAACCTTGCTGGCTACGGCCGGTATCGTCCACAGTGGCCGGGCGGCGTCACGGTTGGATCGATCGCGGAGGAACGAGCGTATCAGGGCGTTGCGGGCGATTCATGACGCAGCGCACGGCCCGGTAACTTCTCGGTGACGCGTCCTTGGTCAATCGCCAGCACGCCGTTAACAAACAGGTACCGCACGCCGGTCGCGTATTGATGCGGCTTTTCAAACGTGGCCGTGTCGATCAGCGTCCGCGGGTCCAACACGACCAAGTCAGCGACGAATCCTGTTTTGATCAGCCCGCGCCGAGGCAGTCCCAAGATCTCGGCCGGCAGCCCAGTCGCACTGCGAATGGCCTCGGCCAAAGTGACCGTATTCCCTTGGATCGCATAGCGGCCAATCTTGCGCGGAAACGTACCGTAATTCCGCGGATGCGGCACGGTATCATTGGGGACCTTCGAACCGCCGTCGCTGGCCACCGCAACAAACGGCTGTTGCATGATCAGCCGGACTTCTTCTTCCTGCATGCCGAAGTTCACCATCGCGGCGCCCCCGTTGGTCTGAATTTCGACGACCAGGTCGACAACGTCTCGCTCGAGTTGTTTCGCCAGGGACGCCAGGTCACGGCCCTGCCAAGCGGGTTGCTTGCGATAACTGGCGATAAACAGACTTGCACCGCCGCTCCGTGTTTCGATCGACTGGCGGAGTCGCGACATCAGCTTTTCGGCCGTCTCCGGGTCGGCCAACGCGGCCTTGAAGGCGGCCGTGCTGCGGTACCGATCGGGCACGACCATCGCGCCCAGCGAGGTGCTGCTGGCGATGTACGGGTATTGATCGGCCGTGACGCGCTGGCCCGCTTCCCGAGCCTGCTGCACCTTGGCGACCGCATCAGCCGCCAGCCCCCACGCCGCGCGGCCGGACGCCTTGAAGTGCGAAATATGGACCGGCAAATTGGCTTCACGGCCAATCATGAGCGTCTCGTCAATCGATTCCAACAGCCGTGTATTCTCGTTGCGCATGTGCGAGACATAGATTCCGCCGTGCTGCGCCACGATTTCGGAAACGGCGATTAGTTCGTCAGTTGCGGCGTACTTGCTGGGAACATAAATCAGTCCGGTCGACAGCCCCCACGCACCCGCTTGCATGCCCGCTTCCACGGCCTTCCGCATGCGTTGCAACTCGTCGGGTGATGGCGGCCGATCGTCGGCACCGACGATTTCACGTCGTACGCTGCCTTGCGGGATCAAATGGGCTACGTTGGTGCCGGCACCCGACTCGTCGATCTGTTTCAGGTAGGCCGCGACGTCGGCGCGGCCCCCACCACAGTTTCCCGTAACAATGGTCGTGACGCCCTGCGTGAGGTAGTTTCGATTGAGCCTCGTTTCCGGCCGCGTGATCGGCCTGTCACTGTGATTATGCAAATCGATAAAGCCGGGCGCGACGATGAGATCGGTCGCATCGATCCGCTGGGGATCATTCGCAACGTCGAAACTCCCCACGCCAACGATCATGTCGCCCTTGACCCCGACGTCACCCACGATCGCCGGACCGCCGCTTCCGTCAAAGATGCGGGCGTTGACCAGCACGACGTCGGCATCCACCGGCGGCGCCGCGAGAATCAGCGTCAGCAAGGTTGCAGATAGCATCATGTCTCACCTGTTTGCTTCGCGGGCAGGCACGCTGCGATGCGGGCCGAGAGATTGTCAATCAAATGTTCCAGGCTGCCGGCGGCCACGACCGCGACCGTCTCCTGGTAGATCCCCTCACCGTACAGTTCGGCGGGCGGCAGATACGACGCACCCCAGCCGTCGGCCAATACGGCCACAACGATTGGCACGCCGGGAAAACGCCGGCGCAGTTCCCGTTGCAATTGCTGGTACGGTTCTCCCTGAACGGCCACCCAAACCGCATCGCCAATGCGCCACACCACCGTGCGAAACGGGTAGTGGTCGCGGGGAAGACATACCAGACGCGTGATCAGCCGCGATTTGCGTTCGACCAGGGCACGCAGGTCGGCGGCCCGCTGCTGGTCGCCGGCCCGCCGCGCGGCCTCTTCCTGTTGCTGGAGTTCGGCCTGCTCGCGACGTGCGTCTTCCAGCGTCGGCAGCTCCGGTCGATACGACAGAGACACGTCCTGCCGATCGGTCCGCCACGCCGCGCAGTCGGCCTGCCGCTGGTCCGAGAGGGGCGTGGCCTCCCACGGCCCGATGGTTGCTCCCGAGACAACCGGTCCCGAATATTCGAAATTGGTATTTGCTGCCGGCAATCCTTCCAGAGCCGACAACGCGGCGTACCCCAACTGACGACCGTTCTGGTCGGCGACGTTGGTATCGCCAACAAAACCATGGCGTGGCCCGATGTCGCCCGAGGCACCCTGGATGAAGACACATGGCGCGTCGGTCACCTGCTCAATCACATCACGCATCGCGCCGGGATAGTCGGGACTGATCAACTGATTGTCCCAGGCCAGCGTCGTCGGGTGACAGCCATAATTGACCAGCGTGGCCACCATCGCCCCGTTGGAATTGGTCACGCGCGCCACCAACGCAAGATCGTCAGCCTGGCCGCTGGGGTTGTAGCCACAAACCCACTGCTGGGTTGCTTCATCATAAAGGTCACGATGTGCCGCCAGGTCACATCGGCCGTTGGCATAGCTAATTGTCACTTCCTGGAGTTGATCGACGGCCCGCGCCGCGAGTTGCGAAACCGTTTCGGCCAGCGCATCAAGATAGGCCGGAATGGCATCGCCGCCCGGAAGTTCGGCCCGGTCTCGCGTCAATAACCCGGCCGCATGGGTGTGCGAAAACACCACCACCATGGACTCGGCCGCAATCCCCGTCTGCCGCTCGACCGCCGCCATGATCTGGTCAATATCAGATTGCTCGAATAGACAGTGATCCAGGGCAATCAACAGTTGCTGCGAACACGGGGTCGCCTCGCCATCGGCCGCCCGAAAAAGGACGGCGCTGGCCATCAACGGTCGATGAACGCCAGTGGATTGATCGTGCCTGGCAGCACCCCACATGCGGTGATACGTGCCGACTGGTGGCGTGATGTCGCCGGTTGCAATACCGAAGCGGCAGACACTTTGCGGGAATTCAACGAGCGTCATTAGGGCTACCTTGGGCTGGACTGCAGCGGGACATCCTCCGCCGGAATCAACGATTGCCCGAAGATATCCCCCTCAGGTCTGAGAAGCAACCAAAACAGACCGGCGCCGACGTACAAGCAACCGAATAGCAGCAAGACGCTGGCCCAATTTCCAGTCTGTTCTAAGAACCAGGGAACCCCAAACACGAAGGCCAACGCGCCCAGGTTTCCGATCATGTTCATGGTCCCGAACAACGTGCCAACGTGGCGACCACCCATGTCAATTGTAATTGTGTAGGCGCACGGGCCGCCGACGGCGGCACAAAACGAGCCCACGCTGATGATCAACACCGCAATCACCGGTTGCTGGACAAAATAGGCACCAAACACGAGCCCCGCACAGAGCGCCATGCAGCCGGCCGCCAGCCATTTCCGCGCGATCGAGCGGCTGCCGGTCAATGCCAGCAAGCCATCGGAAATCACACCTCCGGAGAGCGATCCGGCCACCAGCGTGAACATCGGGAGGCTGTTGAGGATTCCCGATCGCTCGACGGTGACTTCGTGTGTCTGCTGAAGGTATGTCGCGAACCAACTGCCGAAGAAGATCTGGCCGGCTGCACGACAGAATTGCTGTGCACAAATCCACCACGTCGCCGGGCTGGAGTAGATCGCCAACCAAGGCGTGGGCTCGCCGAGCTGCGAATCGACGCTGGTTACCGGCGGATCGGAAACCTCGCCGGAATGGACTGGGTGCTGGCTCTGGTCCTCAGTCGCCGCGCGATGGCTCGCACGACGCTTGGCCAGGAACTGGGCGGGCGTGTCGCGAAACCACCAGTAGAAACCGATCGCCCAGGCAAGGCCCAGCACGCTATAAGCGGCGAAAGTCGCGCGCCAGCCAATGCCGACGACCAAGAAGCCCGTGATGGAAACCCCCACGGCCCCGCCCAGCGACATCGACGCGCCCAGGCAACCCGTAGGCACCGCCCGCAGCTTGCTGGAAAACCATGTCGAGATCGTATTGGTACAGCAGGGGAACAGACCGGCCTGAAACACGCCATTGGCCAGCCGAGCGATGATCAGCAGTCCCATTCCGCTTGCCAGGCTCATCAGGCCAGTCGTCAATGATAGGCCAGCGGCACACAGTGGAATTGACTTGCGGCTGCCCCACCGTGTACCAAGCGCACCCGTCGGAATCTGCCCCAGTGCATAGGTCAAGAAGAAGATTCCCATGACCGCCCCCATGCCTTTTTCGGAGAGGCCGAGTTCCTCGCGAATGGTGCTCTCAGCGACCCCCAGGCTGTTCCGGCAGATATAGGCAATCATGGCCGCAACGCACAACCACGTAATCACGCCGGCGGTCGAGAGTGGAGAAACCTGCAGGGCTTCCGGGGCGGGAGTTGGGCGAGAATTGGTCACGCCCGCATTGTAGCCAAGAGACCGTGGTGCGTGGCGACCGCGCGTCCTTTTTCCGGCGACCACGTTTCCTGCGCGGCGGTGGCCGCTACCCTAAACGCCGTAATCACTGCCGACGGTCACGCGGCCGAGCGGTGATTTTCCTTGGCATGCCGTACAACGCAAGTCTATGATGGAGCTGTCCTTCAAGCGCGGAGATCGCTGATGTCCGATAGAAATCGCCTGCTGATCGCGGGCCTGTACGCAACCATTGGACTGTTCGTAGTGATCATTGCCACGGTGACGTACGCCTACTACCAGGCGGTTGCGGCCAATTCCATCGCCAGGATGGAAGCGAATTTGGCGGCCGATCAGGCAGCGTCGAATCCACCTGCCAACCTGCAGCCGCCTCAACCAGTCCTCAACGCTGCGGCCCTGACGCGAGCGCATGCACAGCTGAATGACCTGCAGGCGATGCTGGAACGGAACAGTCGACTGCTCGACAAACGCACAACGTTGCTCAATCAAAAGACCTCCGAATGCAAATTGCTCCAAGAACAGCTGGACGGTTCGATCACCGCGGTCCTGGCGTTGCTGGACATGGGCGCGGACGGAGAACCGAACGAAGCCCGGTTAACCGTGGGACGCAATCTGGAACAGGAGTTCAAGCAGCTCAAGACGGAACTTGGCCTCTCCGAGTCGTTGGAACTGGAACAGATGCAACAGGTCGAGCAACTGAAAGCAGAGTTGGCCGCAACCGAATCGCAGATTGCGTCGATCCGCGCACAGGCCGATGCCGAATTGCTGATGTTACTCGAACAACAGCGGCTGCTGGACGCGACGGCACGGCGGGCCTTTACTCAACTGGGAGCAACTGCGGTGCCCGTCTTGGTCGGGCTGCTGAGTGACGATCGTGCCGAGGTCCGGGCCTGGGCCGCATCGATCCTGGGCGGCCTGGGCGCCAACGGTCAGGATGCCGTCCCCGCCCTGATGGGCATGCTGGTCGATGACAACGAATCGGTTCGCAACCAGGCCAAACGGTCACTGGAACAGTTGGCGAACTAAATGACCGAGTGCAGTTCGGCGACAATCCGGGACCGGCTCGTTTTTCGCCGCCCATTCGATGCAACTGCGGAAAAACCGCCTGTCGGCGAAAAAGGTGCGTGTCGCGTTGTCGGGGTGTGC
>JAUIHJ010000837.1 GCA_030432015.1 bacterium | reverse complement strand
GCTTTCCAATACGAAAAGTTGACCATTGCCAACGCCCCCCGGGTCGCCCGACTTGACCAGTCCCCGCGCTGCCAGCGTGAGCGGTCCAACAAACTGGGTGGCGCTGAGCGCCGCAAAGCGGGCATCGCGTTGTGGATCGACCTCGTTTTGAAGCAGCAAGTAGCTGGCCTCAATGAAGGCCCGCCGCCAATCGATGGCGGCGTTCACGCCGCACAGACGATGATCGCCGGCGGCATTTTCGACATCGTTGACGGCATAGAGAAACTGGGTGTTGAGGTTGCTCAGGCCGTCCCACAGGACCGTGTTCTTGCCGAGGCCGACGCCCAGGATCTCGTCGTTGATCAGCAGGGAATTGTGCAACACCAGGGGAAACTTGCCCACCGCGAAGTTGTAGTCCAGCACGGCGAAGGGGTTCACCAGACCTCCCAACACGCTCTGGACTTCGCCTTCAAACCAGTAGCGATCCGGTTCCGCGTGGGAAAAATCGACATAGCCCGCGGGATCACTGAATTGGTAGTACGATCCGCCCGAGTTGCCTTCACCCAGCGGTCGGAATTGGACATGAAATCGCTCCGTGCCGGTTAGCCGAAGATCCAGGTCCAGCACAAGCTGCTGGCCAACGGCATCCTGTCGCTGGTTGTCTTGTTCGAAGGCGAATCCGAACAACTGATAGCGACCCGCGCCGACGAAGCGGACATCCCACATAAAGCCTTGATCACCGAACCACTTCAGATTCGTACCGGCGGGCGGTCCTGTCCCTTGAAATTCGCTGAATGCGGTGACCGGTCGCGGCTCCTGCCAGGTCTCCGGCAATCGCAAAATTTCGACGTGCGTACTTTCGGTCTCGGCCGGCCAATTCAATCGATCGCCTTCGGGCGCATATAAATAGGACCCTCCATGATGCCAGAGCTCTTGCTCCAACGGGGGCAAGGGGGGGAGATGAGCAGCGTTGGGATCCGGCGGCAGGGCGGGAAAGTCGCCGCGCACCAACCCTTCAAATTCCGTCAATCTGGTGTGCTGGCTTGCCCTGTCGCGTTCCAAGGCAAACGCGACTCGCTCCGCCGCGGATTGCGCGCGGACATCCGTCGACGCCACCCACAGGATGACGACCAATAGCAGCCAGGTCCCGTTCCGCGCCGCGTTCAAACAGGACTCCCGCTGTGCTCAGCAATGATGGAGTGTGTGACGAATCTCGACAAGTTCATGGTCCAACTTGAAAAGTCGACTGGTAGCGGTCAATCTCGACAATTTCCAACAGGTGCTTGAGATTTGGGATCCCGATGTGATCCAACAACGTTGGTGGGATGTGCCGATAATTCAGACGCACGTCGACGGTGTAGACTCCAGGCCAGGCGGGCACCGTGATGGGATAGCTTCTACTTTGGGTTGCCAATGGCGCCAGGCTGCCCTTGGCGATCCGAAAACCGGCAGGGCGGCCGAAGAGCTGAGATGGTTCGGTGGCCGGCCGCAGGACATTGAGGGGTGTCAGGTGTCGGTTCACCGAAATCACCACGGTCCGATCGGTGCCCTTATTCGTCAACGCGGAAAACTTGTTTTGAAAATTCAGCAAGTGCTTGTCGCGTGATCGCTGATGCGATGCCACCTGATGGCTATGGTCGTCTCGCAAGTCGCCATTGTCGTCCAGATCTCCTGATGCGAAGACCAGGCGACCGGTCGGGTCGCGGACCGTAATCGCCACCCACAGCTGTCGCTCGGCGGTAAACCCAGTTGGAAAGCTGTGCCCGGCAAGCGTGCTGACGACATCAACTCGCACGAACGGGTGCTGGCCACTCTGGACGTGTTGAGGGTGTCGCACCACCAGTCGCGCGCCATTGCGGAGCAATTCGTACCGTTTGACAGTGGCAATCTCGAGTGCCGCACGATTCCTGTATCGCAGCTCGGTCAACGTCTTCTGCTGATGCGGCGTCAGACGGCGGACATCGCGATAGTCGGTCTCGTACATCCAGTCCAGCTTGAATGGCCACTCGGTATCCGGCAGCAGCGAATAGTCGGGACCAGGGAAGGAATGATCGGAGAGGTGCCGCATTGGGATGCGTGCATCGTCGACACCGGGCACCTTGGCGGCGCGCCCCAGCGGTCGGTGATGTTCTGGAATCGGAATCCCCTGAACTGGTCCCATGTGGCAATCGTGACACCGGATGCCGTCCGCGGCGGCCGGGCTGTTTTTCCATTCGCTGAAGGCCTCTTCCAGGCGCACTCCCTCGGGGGATGTGACGTCATGGCAATTGCCACAGAATTGCGATGTACGAATGTAGGGTGCGGAGACCGATGGATGGCTGCCGAGTTGCTGCGATACCGAATCTTCGAACGGCCCGTACGCGCATTGGTCGAACATTCCGCCTGGCCGGACGTCGATCCGAGCATTGTCCTTGTATTGCGGTCGAGCCTGGCGGTGGCAGACAATGCAGGTGACTCCCTCCTTGGAGATTCTGGAACGATTCACGTTTCGCCGCGACCCATTCTCCCCCAGAATCGTCCCGACCGGCGTGTGGCACCGCGTGCAAAACGTACCAATCGTACCGCCCGTGCGTTCGATCAGCGTCAGATTGAATGCCTCGAAGATCGGACTGTGCTGCGCGTAAGCGTGCATGGAACGAGCCCACTGATCGTATTGTCCAGGGTGACAGGAGGCACATTGCTGGGCCGACGGAAAGTCGATCTCCATCAATGGTCGAATGTCGCACTGGTCTGGCAGGCGGTACTCCAACGCTCCCCGATCAATCCAGCGTCGCACGATCTCCAGCTGACCGGCCGTCAACCATTCAGACCGGTTCGGCGGCATCATCGGCTGGTCAGGAAGATCTGAACCTGCCTGGGCATGGACATTCCACAACAGGTTATCGTAAAGAACTGACTGGGCCGCGTTGCCAGGGACAATGACGGGATCACCAGCTACGT
>JAUIHJ010000836.1 GCA_030432015.1 bacterium | reverse complement strand
GCCAGAGGATTCCATACGTCGTAGCGCCGTCTGATAATCAAGGTCATGGCGAGAGCCAATCGCGTCAACCGCAAGATAAACCTGAAAGCCGTCAGCCAGGGCATCCAACGCGGTCTGCTGGACGCAAACGTGGGCTTCAATTCCAACGACCAACAGCTTGCCAAGGCCAGCCTCCCGAAAACCTGCGAACAACTGTGGGCAGCCGCCGCAACTGAAGGTCAACTTCTCAGGAATCTGGTCGAGACGCGACGCCAACGCCCCAACCGTCGGCCCAAGTCCGCGCGGATACTGTTCCGTGGCAGAGACGGGGAGCCCCAAGACGTGAGCACCGTCAATCAATCGTCCGACGTTCCAGACCAGCCGCTCATGAGCTGAAATCGAGGAGATTAGCTTCTCCTGAATGTCCACAACCAGCAGCGCAGTGTCATCGCGCGACATCAGTTCAGGGCTACGTGGTAGTCGATTTGGCTCATTCATCACGAAGTGAATCGCAATCAGAAATGTCGCGTTCAGCAAGCTAAATGACCGAGCGTAATTCGGCGACACTCGGGGAACCGTTTCGTATTTCCTCGCCGAGAAAATCGGGCCGAGAAAAAGGGCTGGTTGGCGACAAAGGTGCCTGTCCCCGTGACGCGGTCTGCGCCGCAGAATCGCGCTCGGCCATTTTGACAACTCAAGACTCTACGCGAACACTCGGTCGACTTCAATGACCCTGGGCGGGCACCGCTGGCGAGCGGCATCATCGTTAGCGTGCGACGCCGGAGGCTGACGTATCAACGAAAATCCCACGCAGCCCTTGGCTCGCCAGTGGTTGCGACCCAAACTCTCGCGGAGTGACCGCCTTGGTCCGGCGCTGCGGGAATCGACCGCAACGGGGAAGTCGTGCACCAAGCAAGCCAAGGGCCCCTAAAAGTCGACTCCAGCCGGCCTCACGATGATTGCCCAACCGCCAGCGCGAGATGGACAATGAATGGCAAACAGCAGGTCGCCGTCGAAAAGATCACCACCGGACGCGGCGGGGGGTACTTGCGATAGGCGAGCGTGCAGCCCATCAAGATGAGGGAAACCGTACCTGTAACGGTCGCAATGGCCAACAGGAGAGACGGGATCACACGCATCGTTCCCAGGGCGGCGGGATCCGCCCCACTCAAACGCATGGCGAGTACGACGAGCCCAGCGATTCCCAGCGCGCCGCACGTCACCATGGTGCTCAACATCCAGGCAACGGTCATGGCTTCGGTACGCGCGTCTTCCTCGGGAAGCCGCCGGCCTTTTTTCGAATTCTTTTTGCGATGTTTTTTCTTCGCCACAGCGTCATCCCATCAATGCGGTCCCCCCCGCCATTCTACTCATCCAACAATCTGCGCCCCAGTAGGCATTGCCCCGCCGCTGTGACGGTCGCGGCTCATCGAATCTTCTTGATTCATACATGCAGTTCTTCATTGACGTTTCGCGCCACCTTGGTGACGTCTTAACGGTCTCTTCATGTGGCCAGCCTTAAATGGCGAGCGTAGTCGACTGGCTGATGTGGCCGTCGGTACCAAGGCGAGGCAACGAACCCGCCAGGATACTTGATCATGGATTGTTCGCCCGCGATCTCGGAATCGTTGGCACCAATCTTTGCCCCGCCAATCTTTGTCCCGGTCGCAGGACGATGCAGGACGCACAGGAGAATGGAATGCTCAACTTCAGGCAGCGGCAATCACCTGCCACGCGACGCGGCTTCACGCTGGTCGAACTTTTGGTGGTCATCGCAATCATCGGCATTTTGGCTGCACTCATGACACCGGCCATCAACGCGGCGCGGGCCGCGGCGCGAACGGCAGCGTGCCAGAACAACCTCCGGCAATTCGGCATGGCCATGTGGTCGCAAGGTAGCGATCGCTTGACCACGGGTGCATTCGATTGGAGACGCGATGGTGCGGTGACGGAAATCGGCTGGGTCGCGGACCTCGTGGAAAGTGGCGTCCTGGTTGGGAAGATGACGTGCCCTTCGAACAACGCGCGGCTGAGCGGAACCTACGACGATCTAATCAACATGGATGTGACATCACCGTCCTTCCTGCAATGTGTGGATCGGCTGGGCAGCCCCACCGAGTTGGCCCCTGATGGTTCGCCGATCACCAATCCCTGTCGCAAGATTGCTGAAGGGGCGCTGGCGCCTGGATCCGCAGCGCGGTTGAAGATCATCGAAGAAGAGATCTTCGACAAGTATTACAACACCAACTACACCGCCAGCTGGTATCTCGTCCGACGTGAATTGCGGCTCGATTCAAGCGGCAACCTGCGCCCGACACTTGCCGGCTGTGACTCGTCGCCCACGTCGAGGAATGTGACGCTCGGCCAGCTATCGCAGAATGCCGCCGATTCAGCCGCCATCTCCGCCAGCGTGATTCCGCTGCTGGGGGACGGCTCGCAGACCGGCACGCTGTCGCACAAGATTGGACGCCACAATCCGGGTGACGCACTGGTGCAATCGTTCACGGCCGGCCCGCGATTGAAATCGACCTTGACGGTCCCCGTTTTCCCGAACGGAACTACCAAGACCGGACCGGCGGGCTGGTGGGCCGGTTGGAACAAGAACGTCCTGCAGGACTATCGCGGGTTTGGCCCAGTGCATGGCGGGCGGTGCAACATTGTCTTCGCCGACGGCAGCGTCCGCACGTTCGAGGATGCAAACGACGATGGCTTCCTCAACAACGGATTCGATGCCATCCCAGGTAGCGGTTTCCAATCGTCCGAGGTCGAGATCGAACCGGACGACGTCGAGTCCCACTACTCGCTGACGGACAAGATTCAATATATGAACGTCCGCGAGTACCCGCTGGCGACCTCGACCGTCCCAGCGTGAGTGCAAAGCGAGCGGCCGGTGATTCCCGTAGACGCAATATGCGTCGCCGGTCCCAACAAGAAAGGAGGATGCCGCGAC
>JAUIHJ010000835.1 GCA_030432015.1 bacterium | reverse complement strand
AGACGAGCAGAAGTCGCGCGACGATCGAAGTCTTGAGCCGCATCAGGGGTTCGGGTCGCCTGGAGGAAGAATACGCAGACCAGAAACCATCGAGTATACTCGATTCTTTTCGACCGCACGCGCAGCCCCGAGAGGATCCTGAATCATGGCCACTGGTCGCACCATTGTTGTCCTGGGTGCGAACTCGTTTTCCGGGCAGGATTTCGTCGACCTGTTGCTGGACGATCCGAAAAATCAAGTGATCGGGATTAGTCGTTCGGCCGAACGTTCTGACTTGTTCTTGAAGTACCGGCTGCGCTCGCATTCCGTCAACTACCGCTATTTTCAACTCGATCTCAACCAGGACGGCGACAGGCTTCTCGGCCTGCTGGACGCCGAGCGGCCCGAGTTCGTGGTGAATTTTGCGGCCCAGAGCGAAGTCGCGCCGAGTTGGGAGCATCCGGAACACTGGTTTCAAACCAACACGGTCGCGTTGGCGCGGATCGTCAACCATTTAGCTCGGCAGGATTATCTGCAGCGCTACCTGCACATCTCGTCGCCCGAAGTCTATGGCACCTGCGTGGGGCGGATTGACGAGTCCTCTCCGATGAATCCCAGCACGCCTTACGCCGCGTCCAAGGCGGCGGCCGACATGCTGCTCAGGGTTTACCATCAGCAATTTGGCTTCCCGCTTGTCACCGTGCGTGCGACCAATGTCTACGGTGCCCGTCAGCAGTTGTTTAAGATCATTCCCCGGTCCGCCATCTACATGCGACAGGGGAAGGTCATTCCACTTCATGGCGGCGGGGTCGCGGTGAAGTCCTACATTCACATTCGCGACGTGTCGCGGGGTGAACTCGCGATCATGGAGCAGGGTGAATTGGGGCGGATCTATCACCTTTCACCCGCTGAAGGGATTGCGGTTCGCACGGTCGTGAACACAATCGCCGAAAAGCTTGGGAAATCCTTCGACGACGTGTGCGAGATGGTCGACGAGCGCCCAGGGCAAGACGCAGCTTATGTCATCGATTCGACGGCAGCCCGAGAAGCGTTCGGTTGGACACCCCAGGTCAGTCTCGACGCAGGCCTTGACGAAGTGCTGCGGTGGGTCGACACGTATTGGGGCGCGATTGAGAAGCTGCCCTTGGCGTACGTGCATCAAGCGTAGGACGGCCGCAAGAGGATCATTGATCGCGAGGTTGCGCGGCGCGTGTTGTGACAGGCGAGCGGTCCCAGGGGGGCGGAGGACTCGCATTGTTTCCGGGAGCGATTGGTCGGTGACAACCTGTGCATCCGTGCGGTGGTTGCCGATCCGGCGCGGCGGGGACGAGGCAGCGTGACCATCACAGGCATCCTTGCCGAATGATTGGCACGGGATCCGCAGAGGCCGGAAAACCGGACTCCAGATGCGGATTCTTCCACGTCACCGTATTAGGTTGATGGCGATTGCCATCGTATTCTCACGACGCGTTGAGAACCGATTTTGTGACCCCCTCGGTACTCGGCCGCGTGATTCAAGATCCTCTTAATGATGATGGTTCGTAGGGCAACGAGGGTGACGCTCACCGGTCGTTTGCCCGACGCGTTTCATCAACGAGGCGGGAGGATATGCCATCCGCAGGGAAGGGTCAAGGTCGTTTTCTGATGAAACGAAGAACAAGTCGAGTTTCAAGAAAATAAAGTGACGCTAGCGATGCGAACGGGGCACATCACATCGCCGCAATTTGGCCGGTGTGACTCCATTGCGTTACAAGATGTTGGGGGCGACCGTTTCTTTAGCACGAGCCATAGTGGTTGGTGGACGGTTGGTATCGCCTGATGATGGCCGCGACTGATATTGCCCCAAAAGCTCCAAGAATTTTCGACCGGGAGTATCCAATCGCCGGGACCTTACGTACCTTAGATGGTTCGCCAATCATTCCACGTCAAACCGTTCCGCCTCCTGAATCCGATGGCTGCCTTATTTCGCCCGTCCGGGGTGAACGATGGAGAATTAGTATGGTCATTCCTCAGGCGAATTCTGGCACGATCCGTCCCGTGCGACTCGCGGCCGCTTCGCTCCTGCTGGCGATCTGCGGAGCCCCGTTGGCACGAGGGGAGGAGGCTTGGAAGGTCCATACCGCCTATGTTGGCGAACATTGTAATACCGTGGTCGCGGCCGATTTCAGCGGCGACGGAAAAACCGATCTGATTTGTAACGCCGGGGGAATCACGCGCTTGCTGGTGGCACCGGACTGGACGCCAATCGAGCTCGACGCGGAACGCAACCTGCGGCTGATCCACAGTGAGACCATGGACGTCGACGGCGACGGCGACCCGGATTTTATTGGCGCCCGATATCAACCAGGACTGATTTTCTGGCTCGAATGTCCCGCCGAACCTCTCACGCAGCGTTGGCGCTATCGACTCATTGACGATCAGGTCTTAGGAATTCACGGGTTGTTAGCGGGGGATGTCAACCTGGATCGCCGCCCGAATCTTCTGGCCAATAGCGCGCAGCCAATGGGCCCCTTCGCCAATTCGCTGGTTTGGTACAGCACCCCCAGTGACGTGCACCGAGCGGCGTCATGGCCCAGGCATGTGCTTGCCAAGGGGGATGCTCCAGGATTGAGCCATTACCTGGGGCTGGGGGACGTGAACGGCGATGGACGCCCTGATGTCGCGAGTGGCGCCAAAGGGGGACCGACGGACACGTCCGGGAAGGGGAACTGGTTTTCCTGGTGGGAGGCACCACACGATCCAACGCAGGTTTGGAAGAAACACGTGATTGCCGACGATCAACCTGGCGCCACCAATATCCACCCGGCCGATCTCAACGGCGATGGACGCACCGATTTTCTCGCCTCGCGCGGGCATGGTCACGGGGTCGTTTGGTTCGAGGCTCCGGATTGGCAGGAGCATTCGATTGACGCCACCCTGCACGGCCCGCACTGTCTGGTGGTCACCGACCTGGAC
>JAUIHJ010000077.1 GCA_030432015.1 bacterium | reverse complement strand
CGTCAGCCGCCCACCATTCTCGCAGCGTGGCACAGGTAGGGTCTGCATTTCCGTTCCAGATACGATCGGTTCGCAAGTGCTGGATTTGCCATCCAAGGTGCGGCAGCCCTTGACGAAGTGACGAGACGCTGACGGCGTCGACGCCATGGTGAGTGCGATCAAAGTAGCCCTCCCAGTCGGATTGAAACAGTCGGTGGGTGAGGCTCTCGGAATTCGTTGTTCCGATGATCAACGTGGCGTCTGGACCGACGGCCTGGGTGAGCGATTCAAGTACATCAAAAGGATTCTTAAAGTGCTCCAACACGAACCACAGGACGAGCGTTTGAAACGGTCCGTGACGCTGAATGTCAGCGGGCAGAGAATCTTGTTCAACATTACAAACGGCGACAGCTTCAGGGCCAACGTGTTTCGCCGCCTGTTCAACCGCCCATTCTGAGAAATCGACTCCCCAGGCGGCATAACCGCGCCGGCGTAAGGCCTCGAGCACTTGCCCGGTTGCGCAACCGATTTCGAGAATGGGGCCTTCCGCCTGGTGGGCCTCGAGCAGGTCGAGGATTTGTTGTGCCTCGCCTTGCGATTGGGCTTCGTAGTCGACGTAGTTGTCGCCCTGGAAATACTCGGCGGCGACTGCCTGGTTCACCCCGGGCAGATAGTGGCCTGTGAGACGCTCTCGACGAACGCCGTCGTCATGCTCCAGTCGCAACTCCCAGCAAAACCGCCGCGTGGGGAGCGGTACCGCAACGCGACCAATCTCCGCGCCATTCCAGCGAACCTCACCGCTGACAACATCGAAACAGAGGGTGCTCGGACCGTCGTACCGTAGATGGCTGTGCCAATGAGTGATCGATGGCATGTGCCCGTGATAGGTTCGCAGCGCGAGCACCAGAGTTCCGCCTTGCTCCTCCAAGACGTTGGTGATCAGTCGTTCGCCCTTAACGCCATAGTCCGTTTGTACCTTGAGAATATTTTCTATATTGGCCTGGTTGGGCAGGAGCACGACCGAACGCTGCAGCAATCGTCTCAGGCACCATTGGAGTGCTCTTCGGATGCAAGTGCGAATCGTCATGATTGACCCGCCTGTTCATGCCAGGGATTCGCGTCACTTTCACCCTGGACCTTGGTCACCCACGCCGGCACGAGGTACTGGCCGTTACGATCGAGCGGCGTGCCATGGTCCAGTTTTCTCCGTTGGCGCCGCAGGTACACGGCCCACTCGCGCCAGGTCAAGCCGGCGCGGCGAAAGCGTATCCAAGCCGTGTTCCACCTGTTCGCCCGAAGGTCCCTGTACACGTTGCGGGCGACCAGCCATGCCAGGTTGCGGCGTGCGACCACTAACTCGTCTGCCTGCAGCGGGCATTCGGCGGAGTTCAGCGCTTGCCACGATTCGCGTGCGACCAGCGTGTAGTCGAGGGTCGCGGCGGTACTCTGGAATTCTTGATCGGGGTGGACGCGGTACCAGAACAGGTCTGCTGGAGTCAGTACCGCGGAGAATTTCGCGCAGGTCCTGAGCCAGAAGATTGAGTCTGAGCCGACCCCCAGCTCCGGGAAGCCGCCCACGGCATCGAAAACGTGCCGGCGGAAGAGGCCGCAGGAGGGGCCCGCGAAGAAAATCCCGCTGCCCAGGAATTCTCGTTGGTAGAGTAATCTCGGCGTGAGCAGCATGGGGCAAGGCCCGCCCGGCCAATTCCACCCAGAGGTTAACGCAAAATCGGCCGCGGGTTCACTCTCCAGGATGCTCGCCATCGTGGCCAGACAATGGGGATAGAGGATGTCGTCCGAATCATGAAATTTCACCAGCGGTCCGCGCGCGTACTTGAGAGCCCGATTCCGATTGGCGAATTGGCCCAGATTCGCGTCGCAGGCGACAACGCGAATCCGTGAGTCCCGCGCTTCGTATGATTTTGCGACTTGGACGGTGTCGTCATGGGAACAGTCATCGACGATGATCAATTCCCAGTCGCCATACGTTTGTGCGAGCACGCTTTCGATTGACGGTGCAATGTAGTCCTGCCGATCATAGGCCGGCATGAGTAGGCTAATGACCGGCGTCAACTCCGCACCTCGGATTTTGAAAGCTTGACCCCCAGCGCTGTGATCGCGTCGTACGCTTGCAAGTAGTCGTCAGCGATATCATCCATCGTTCGCGGTGCCGGCAGATTCAGTCGCCATTGGTCGATTGTCCCCGCCGGATTCTCGCTGACGTGCTGTAGAATCCCCTGCAGTGCGCTGATATCTCCCGGCGCAAACAGCCGGCCATTGACTCCGTCCGTGATCATTTCCGCCAATCCGCCTGCAGAGCTCCCGACGACCGGCGTTCCGACGGCATGCGCTTCAATCGCCACGGTGGGACCACCCTCTGTGCAACGGGAGGGAACGACCAACAAATCGAACTCGGCGACTTTCCGAGCGACGACGTCTGGATTAACGGCTGAATGGAATTGGAATCGTTCATCGCCCTCCGCGTGGCGAACCAGGCTGCGATAATAGGCCGACTGTTGGTCGTTGGGAGACGGCCCGTACAACTCAAAGCGAAGGTCACCGCCTCCTGATACTGATCGGCCGGCGCGAATCAGATCTTCGACGCCCTTGAGCGGATCGAATCGTCCCAGATAGCCGACTCGGATCGGCCGCGTTGTGGGGGATTCGTCCGGCCCAGGTTTCTTCGCGACGTTCCCCAGTGAATGGCCAAGTCTGTTGAGTTCGAGTTTCGCGGCCGGAAATCCATTCGCCAGTAGTGCATCTTTGGCCCACTGTGTGAGGACGACAAAACGGTCCACCAATTGCGAAAGTTGCCTTTGACGCCAACGGTTGTGGCGGATCAACGCACGCATTCCAAGGGTCGTTCCCAGCCGTCCCGAGATTGGAGCCGCGGCTTCGGAGAGGGGCAGGGGCAATGCTCCAAGGGCACGCGCCAGGGTTTTGGAGAGCCCGCGGTGTTGGAGTTCACAGGCGGCGCATTTCGAGGTGTGGCAAACGCCGTCGCAGAGGCGTTCCCCCCACTGCAGCATCGTGCCCCGCTGGCATACGTATCCCAGTCCCGGCGTATGAGCCGTCGCGATGACGCGTGCTCCACTGTCACGGCTCGCCTGAATCTCTGCGAGACCAAGGCCCGGAAGGAGAGAATGGAAATGAACAACATCGGGTCGAAACCGACGGAGCCACGCGTGCAGATTTTCGCAACCGGAAATCTCCTGCTTGCCCTGCACTTGCGCGCGTGACAGGTCTTGCGGAATGCGAAAACGGTAAACAGGGATTCCATGGTACTCGTAAAATTGTTCGGCCTTTCCGGAGTGAATCGGAGCGACGATCGTCACCTGGTGACCAGCGGCCACCAGGCGACTCGACAGGCCGGCCACGTAACGCTCGGTTCCGCCAAGGCTATCCGGAAAGAACCATCCTGAGGCTTGTGCGATCTTCACGTGGCGCGGAGCTTGATAAAGTATTGATTCAAGTGATGCATTGGTGGCTGCGGTGAACGATAATAACGACAGTCAGGCTCACCGCACATGATCTCAAACGCGTCAGATCGTCGCATGTTTGGAAAGAACGCACTGCATTGCTTGGGGCATTTATTGCGAGTCTGCCCAGCGCATTCCCAATTAACTCCACAGGAGCGTGAATGCCTGGCCCGTTGTGCCGCGAATCGGTCATTCGCAGTCGAAATCGGCGTTTATCATGGGGCCTCGACAGCACTGATCCGACAGCACTTGGACCCTGGTGGACGAATCGTCGGGATCGACCCGCACCCGGCCGGGCGACTGGGATTCAGCTTGGAGCGAAATGTCGCGCTTCGCGAGATCGCACGTCATCCGGGTGCGCAGTTCGACCTCTGGCGGATGACAAGCAACGAAGCGGCAGCGCGCTGGGATGAAGCCATCGACCTGCTCTTTATTGACGGTGATCATTCCTGGTTGGGCATTGAAGATGATTGGACGAACTGGAGTCGACTAGTCGTGCCTGGTGGCTCGGCGGTGCTGCATGACACTCAGCCGAAACCGGGTTCGGCAGAGCTTGACAGTGTGCGGTTCTATCGAGAGGTGATCGCGCATGATTCTCGGTTCGAATTCCAAGAGTCGGTTGAGACGCTAACGGTGCTTTGCCGGTTGTGACATCAGCGCGTTTGCGAGCGTAGCGGATTGCCGCGAAAAAACAGGTCGCAGCATTTGGTGGCGGTTAGAAGGAAAATGACCAGGGTCAACGCTTCGCCGAGCGTTTTGTCCCAAGACTTTTCAAACAGATAAAGCGACTTCCAACAAATGACGCAGGTAATTGCAATGGTCAATTCGCGGTTCGGAGTCCACGCCAGGCAGACGCGATACGCCCAGCCCATGAAGCATCCCCAAAGAAAAATCGGTAGAAACATGAGTGGGACGCCGAAGTCGATGTACGATTCGATCGCGTAGCCAAAGGCGATGCTGACTCCCTGTTCCTTGCCAGCCACGTGAATCCCCGTGTATTGCCGCACCTTATCTGAGTCGTGCACCAACGCTCCTTTCTGGGGAAACAACAAGCGGGGACGCAGGACATGCATCACGGCATTGAAGGTGAACTGTCCGTTGGTATGAGGTTCGATCTCCGGCACGCGTTCCAGTGCTTTGGCCGGATAGTAGACGGCCCAGATTCTCTCGACCATGCGGTCCAAATCCGTCAAAGTGGCCTCAGCGCCGTTTCTCCTCCACTCGCGTGCGAGTTCGCCGACACGCGAGATGCGGTCCTTAATCGGCGCACCGAGCAATGTCGTGCGGAGTTCGCTTCTGTACTGGTTTTTGATGCCAGTCCATACCACACCGGTCAGCAGCACCGCGGTGGCGAGCACGCCGATGGCCAACCAACTAGACTTGTTTCGCGGCTCGAATCGCTCGACGACTGCCAGGATTCCCAGCATCAGCGTGGTCTTGAAGCCTGCAAAATAGCCGGCGAACCCGAGGACTAATTCGATCGCCATCAAGGTCGCGAACAGCCCCCAGATCGGTCGCGGCGGAACAAGTCGTCGGTAGAGCATGAAGAGGAGCGCGAATCGAAACCAGCTCAGCGCCAGCAACCCCTGTGCGACTCTCGGAATAGACCAGGCGATACTTGTGAGGATACCAGAGGCGAACACCGCGACGACGTACGTCAGGAGCAACACCCTCAGGTCGAGTGAAAATAGCTCGCCGCGGACAGGGTTCTGTTGTGCTTGAGATGGCTGTCGCGATCCGATAAACAGGCCGGCAAACAGGGCAGCGAGTGAGACAAGCCCCAACAGGACCATGTCCCTGTACCCAGATGATGTGGTGATCGACTCGCGTCCGAAAATCTGAAAATAATAAACGCCAATAAACACCTGAAGCCATTGGAACGTGAGTGCGAGCTGGAGCACGGGGGGCCCCAGCGGGCATGGTAGATAACGCCAGATCGCCCAAAGAAGCAGAAGTGCAGGTGCGGCTATCCAGTCCATCGCCAGGCACGCTAACACGGTCCCCGCAAGAACGATAATAGGGAACTCGATTTCGCCAATGAGGCGCGTGCTGGGGTAACTGTCGTGTAACAATGCGGGTGCGGTACTATGATTCATCTGACAGATTCGTCCGATGGTCCAACCGACGTTGCGGATGACGAACCCTCAGCGATTTCCCCGGGCAATTGGCACGATGTGATTCCGTTAGCCTGCATGTTAACGCGTCGCGTATCCCCGAGTCGGTCTGGTGTATGCGTGGCGAGACTGGTCGGAATGTTTGTTGTGGGTTCGTCAGGTATCTCGAACGCAGACCGCCACGCCTGATCGAACTCTTCCATGCTGAATCGTGCCAGTGAGTCTTTCGCCGCGGTGCCCGCCTTCGCCGCCCGCGCGGGATCGCCGACAAAGTATTCTAGGCCTTCGACGAGTGATCCAACCGTGCAGTCGGAACAGATCCATCCATCGGCGCAATGAGTGATCAGCTCTGGCAATGCTCCGGTCGGAAACACGACCGATGGGGTGCCCGCTGCCTTGGCTTCGACATTGACAATCCCAAACGCTTCGCGCTGGGCCGGCATTGAAGGGCAGCAATGAATGGCGGCTGCGGCCAGCAATTCCGGAACATCGTCCCGCCAGCCGAGTAAACGAACGCGATCTTGCAGGTCTGGATCGGCGACCCGATCCAAAATGCCTTGACGGAAACCGGAGTAGACCGGTGACTCCCATCCCTCCAGCTCGCCGACGATGTCCAGGTAGATATCGTGCCCATTGAGAACCAACTCATGAAATGCTTCCACGAGTATGTCCAAACCCTTCTCCGGGATGATCTGCCCAACAAAAATCAGCTTTCGAGGATCACGTTTGACGTTCGCTGCGTTGTCCCTGTGGCGGGTTGGCGGGGGATTGTAGACAAAGCTGACCTTACGTGCCGGGATGCCGCAGGCGAGTAGCTCTCGTTGCGTAAACTGCGAGTTACAGACAAAAGAGTCGATCGCTGGATTAACGGCCCACCTCCACAACCGCCGATAGAAGTCACCGGCGGCGGGGGCCACACCCAGCCTCATGATCACCCGGATTCCCAACAGTCTCGCCAAAACCAGGGCCGGCGCGTTGATGATGGCGGAAGTCGCTTCTGTCATCAGTACGTGGGTTGGCCTGAAGGCGATACTGTCTCGAACAAGATCGGTGCTCGTCTTCAGAATGTTCGCGCCATACCGACACCATTTCCATGGATTGCGCGTTCGCTGCAAGGCATAGCTGTAATGGCCAGTTGACCACGTTGCCCCTTTATCGTCGGCGACCGTCGTAATTCGGAAATTCTCCCAGTCATTGACGATGCAGTGAACGGCGGCGCCGCTCCGTCGCAAGGTTCGCACGACTTCGAAGACCATCCGCTCCATTCCACCAAAGACAACCATCCCTCCGCAGCAAACGATGATTTTGACAGGGCGAGGCGCGGCAGGTCGCTTGGCCAAACGTTCGCAGGCCGCGACGAGGCCTGTCGTGGCGGTTTCCAAAGAGTAACCTGCGACGCGTTTACGACACGCGTCAGCCAATCGGCGACTTGTACCGGCGAGCCGCCTGATTTCCTTAATCGCGGATGCCAGGGCGTCGACATCCCCCAGCGCAAAAATACATCCCGTTTCACCGTGCGCGACGAGATCGGGTGCGCACCCCGCGTGGTCGCTGACGATGCAGGGAAGCCCAGTCGCCATTGCTTCATTGACAACCAGCCCCCACGTCTCGTTGGCATCACTGGGAAGGACAAGGCAATCCGCGACCGCGTAGGCCTTGCTGATTTGCGACTGGTTTTGAAAACCAAGCCAGCAAACGCGAACGCCAAGTTCGTCGGCAAGACGACGGCATGCCGCTTCCTCGTCGCCGCTGCCGACCATCAGCAGAACCGTGCCGTCGTTTAGTCGAGCGACCGATTTGATGGCGTCCCATGGCCTCTTTTTTTTCTCAAGCTTCCCGACGAACAAGGCGACAAAGTCGTCCTGCGATAGACCGTACGAGGCTTTCAGTCGACGGCGCTCGTCGGCGGTGACTTGGGCTGCTTCCGCCGCGAAAAATCGGTTGTCGACGAAGTGCGGTGCATGAAAAATCCGGCTTGGCGGCACGCCCAAGCGGAGCAGGCAATCGCGGGCCAACGTACCGACCGCAAGACATCCGTCGTATTGACGAAGCAATCGTCGCGTCCGCCACATCCAAAGTCTTCGCTTCCAGCCGCGCGGGGCGCTCAGCAGCGTTGTGTCACCACGATACAGAGTCGGAATGCGCCTCCGACGACAATGACGTAAGGCACGCCGCAGGGTGATCGAATACCAGCCGGGAATCAACACCACATCGGGCCGGCTCGCGTCGATCTCATCGACGATTTCCGGAACGTCAACTCCGCGATAGTCACTGCTGTGAACGCTTGTCGATTCGCCCGCGGGACGCAGGACATGGCAGCGATACCCTTCGGTCAGCGGAACATCCCACTGAAATGATCGTCCAAAGCCGACGCCTTGCATCTCCGGGGTTGGCTCCGTCGCGTACAAGACCGTGAGATCGATTTCCGGACAGGCCTCCGCGAGATGGCGAAACCAGGGCGAATAGTACTGAATCGGATGAGTGAGTACTGCTGTCAGGCGAATGTTACGGGTCATTTAAGGTGGCAAACCGTCACAACGTTGTCGTCTCGGTGCGCATGATCCATCATGGTCTCTGGCGATCATCGGGGGCGACCGATGACGGTGGGTCGCCCATGGCCGGCCGCGCCAGCCATTCGCTCGAACGCTCGACCGTCACACCTGGAGTGGCCGATTCAATCACGTATCCCCATGCTCTCAGCAACGCACCACATTGATCTCGCTGTCGCTCACCATGGAGCGATAAGAAGATGACCGGGCGGTGTACGCGAAAGGTCTCGGCAGCACCTTGGAGCACGAGTGTTTCGGCACCTTCGACGTCGATCTTGACCACGTCCGGAGGGGGCGAGCCGGTTTCCTTTCGCCACTGGTTCAGCCTGATCGCGGCGACTTCCAGGTCGCCCGCCGCGTCCAAATGAAACTCGCTTGGGCTATCACCATGGGACATTCGCGCCGTACCGTCATGGTTGCCAACCGCGACCGGCACGACGATGGTGTTTGACAAGCCGTTGAGTTCGACATGGCGGTGCAGGAACTCGAGATTGCGAGGCATCGGTTCGAATGCAAAAACATTCCCGCCAGCTCCGACACATCGGGCGGCAGCGAGTGAGTACAATCCTACATTCGCACCCACGTCCCACACGGTCATACCTTCTTTTGTTGTCTTTGCAAATTGCGCCATCATCGACGCTTCGAGCGTGCCGAGCCAGGCACCGTTGGGTGCTCCACCCACGATCCACCGCATTCCAGACAACGGCCCTCGCAGGACACGAATCACCGTGGATTTTGGAATCACACGTAACGGCAGCCGGATCGCAGTTCGCATCAAGCGAGACAACGCGCTTGGCGAGCCAGCGTTGCATTGGTCATTCAATGGGATGTGCCTGCCGCGGCGGGTTTGTCATTGATGCACGACCTTGTCGAACACGCTCGCCAAGTTCTCAGCTAACGACTCTGCGGAGAATTGCGCTAGTGCATTGAAGTCCACATCGGCATTGGAGAACTTGGGGGAAGTTACCATCTCGCCAAGTGCCGTGGTAATCTCTTTCACCTTCGACCCGGCTCGATTCAGATCGTCGTACGTCACAACATGCACGCTGGGAGCACGGCAGGTGCTGGCCAGGATGTCGACGACGCTGCTGGCGCGGTTGTAGACGGACAGGAGCGGGCGTTGCGCCAGCAATCCTGGATATAGTTTGCTGGCCGTATAGTGCGTCTCCGTGCTCCCCATCATCAACACACCGGATGCTTGGGTCAAAACCGTTAGCGCATCGAGATAGTCGATTCGCGGGGCGATTTCAGAGACGCGTTCGGCCACGCCCAATTCTGCCGCAACCGGAATCACGCGCTGTGTGGCGTTCGGATCCGTCAGGTTGCTCGTCCCGAAAAAGTGCAGACGAAGGCGATCGAAAGCTGCAGGTGCGACGTCCCGCAGCGTGCCAACGGCCGTCAAGACGGCTCGCAAGGTCTCAAAACCCAAGGGCAGCAAGGTACCGACGTAGCAAAGGTGAAAGTGACCGTCGTCAGGGTCGAAGTATGGATTGGCACGTGGGTGAGTTCGCAAGTACGCAAAGTCCTCACGCTCGCCACCCAACGGGATCGCTGCGGCATACGTGTTGTTGACGTCGGGAACGCGACTGCGAATTTCCGCGACCGTTCCTTCGGAAACGGCTGTGATCGCGTCGGCATGCCGAACGACTCGCGGTTCAAGCGTTGTCGCCAGATACCGCGTCATGCGACTTTTCATGTCGGCTCGGCCATTTCGACCGCCGCCGACAGACTTGCCCCAGGCGCCAACCCAAGGATCCTGGTAGTCCAAGACGAACGGAATGCGAAAGCGGCGTTTGAGTCGTGGGCCGAGCAATGCTGGATAGCTGGGATAGATCGTGATGAAGAGTGCGTCGAATGGTTCCTGCGTTAACAGTTGCGTGCAGGTTCGTTCGATTCCTCGCAATGCTCGCAGGCCAAGGTCACCGATGCCAAAAGGACGCGTCCAACGGTGGGGCCAGGCACGGCAGCGGATGACCCGCAATGATTTGGGGACGAGCGCTTCCAAGCCTGGATCCAATCGTGATTCGTAATCACGCGGGTCCACGCTTACGACCGTCGGTTCCCAATTGTAGCGAGCCAGATGGGGTGCCAATAAACGGACACGGTGTGACCCCGCGCTCGTGTCCGGCGGGAAATGGGGGCTTACCATCAACACCCGCCGCCGCCGATTCGCCGCGCCGTGGACGCCATCGTGGTGGGGGGCTTCGGTCATCCTCGAAACCGTCATCGGCTGTCCTTGCCATTTCGTGAAAGAGACACATGCATCTGCGAACTCAAGCGTTGTGCGCGCGCTAACGGTGCCACCGTGCGTCGTTCATTGAGATGCCGTCGGTTGGCGGCCAGGCAGTCGGTCGATTGCGGCTCATGGTCAAGATGGATGAGCGGCATGTACCCGTAGGGATAACACGCTCTTGTGCGGCACCGATCAAACATCTCTTCGTCTTCAAAACCCCAGCCAACAAACGATTCGTCATATCCGCCGATCGCGAAGTAGGAAGTTCGCAGCATGGCGACGCTTCCACCGACGTTGTTGTGGGCAATTCGGTCGAGCCCTAATTGGCTCAATCGACCCTTCATGAGTACATCGGACGTGGCTTCGCCGCGGAGATAGAAGATGAAACGATAGATCTTCATCGCTTCGTATCCCGCGTCTGCCAGTCGCACAAGTTCCGCGGCATACCGCGTTGGGGCCAGCAGGTCGTTGTCATGGAGGACGACCACGCGGCCGCGCGAGTTGCGAGCCCCGATGTTAAATGACCGCGAACGATTGTAAGGTGCGTCGGCGTTGCACGGGTCGAACAGATAACGGACGCCTGGAGGTAGGCGGTCCGCGATGAGGGGCTGGGCATCTTGTTCGACGACCACGATCTCGCAGTCACATTCCTCCTGAGCAAACAGGGTCTCAATGGTTCGCAGCAAGTGGGGCAGTCGAGTTTCGCCTCGGTGGCCAACAATGAACGAAACGTCGGGTGCCCCACTAAAATTATCCTGGCGGTTCGCACAAAAACCGATGGGCCATTCGTGCAGTGCGGATTGAAGAATGCGCTCGGACAGCCGAGGCAGCCTTTGCGAGATCCGTAAGGCGGTTGGGCCATCCCAGCACGGTTCGTATCCGATGTAATCCGGTGACCGCCGCAACTGTTCACCTCGATTATGAAAGGTCGCCCAAGCCCCATTTTGCCTGGCGGGCAGCCACAACGGCCATGCCAAGAATGGACGGTCCAACACGAGGGCATGTAGTGTCAGCCAGCCGCCGTAGGTGAATCGCCAGACGGCGCGAAGAAAACGTGTCAACGTGTTCTTCACAGATCTTCCTTGTGCTTGTGGCTGCCGATCCGAGCTTCACACCGTCCGGCCGCATCGGCCAAGGTCAAAATAATTCGGCGTGTGCCCGCGAGGAGCGTGCGGCGCGCGCTTGCCGCGAATGATCTTCCCGCCAGCTTTGGCACTGGGCAGATCACGTACGCGAGGCCTCGGAGAGTCCGGCCAATCCCACCCCCTTCACTGAGCAGCTTGCGTAACTGTTTTCGGGCGGTTCGATGGAAGCCGTTGTTGGCTGCTTGAATGACCCACCTCAATCGTAAGTCTTGGGGACTCAAGTGGTCACTTTCGGCGACAGCTTGCTCACTCGTCGGCAGGCCTCGGCGCTGTCGCGCGTCGGCTAATCCGATTTGCACGAACTCCGTCTGCAAGGCGTGGTTTCTGGCGGTAATATTGTTCAGGCGCGTGCGGTAATGAAGCAAGACAGTGGATAGGTTTGCGAGCCGGCCGATTTCGGCCAACCGGAGCCAGAGATCATAGTCCTGGGCCACCGTGAATGCTTCTCGATAGCCTCCGACGGCCTCGAGTGCGGAACGCCGGAGCATCGCCCCGGGATGAGGTATCACCCCCGCCACGCCTCGCATGAGCTGGTCGTCGATCTCTTCGTGGTTCGTCGGCAGGTCATGGCGCAAAACCGGATCCCCATCCTCGTCGACGAAGATCATCTGACAGCCCACGGCAACACACTCGGGATGCTCTTCCAGGAAGGCCGCCTGCTGACTGAGACGGTGTGGCAACATGATGTCGTCGGCGTCGATGCGGGCGATGAACTTCCCGCGCGCGGCACGCCAGCCCACGTTTAGCGCCGAAGTCAATCCGCGATTTGGCTGTGTGATCACATGGAGACGCTTGTCCCCAGACATGAACTCGCGCAGGATTCGTGGTGTGCCGTCCGTTGACCCATCGTCGACGACTACAACTTCCATGTCATCACAGCTTTGGGATAGCACGGCGCGAAGCGTTTCCAAGAGGAATGTTTCAGCGTTATACGCAGCCATGACGACGCTGACATGCACGTCGTTGGCAAGTTCAGTTGCTGAATTGCTGTCGTTGCTCAGCGGCCTTACCCGTTTTGACGGAGTTTCAAGAGCCATCGCATGATGCCGAACCGCGTGCACGGACGAGGCAGGGCGAGTAGACCTCTGCGTAGTATCGCTTCGCCAGGATGTTCCAGTCGAGCGATTGAACGTCGTGCAGCGCGCGTTGACGCAAGGAGTCAGCCAATGGATCGTCACCGATCAGCCGTTCGCAACAGTTTGCTAACTCGTCGACATCTTCTGCGGCGGCCATCAGAGCATTCGTTCCGTCTTGAACAACGTCTGCTGCAATCCCCACGGGTGTGGTAACCACGGGGCAACCACTGGCCCATGCTTCAGGCAATGCCAACGGTCCCCCTTCGCACCGCGAGGAGATCAAGTAAAGGTCCAGGGCACGGTAATAAGCTGGAATGGATCGATACTGCTTTACGTCGTGATGAATGTAAGGAATACCGGCACGTCGCAATCCGTTCACAACATAACCTCGTGCCGGGCCTGTAAGCAGAACGAACAGCCGCGGCATGCGGTTGTGTAGCCTGGTGACGACGTCGATGAAGAGATCCGGCCCCTTGATCAGTTTGGGCTCGTCACCGTTACCCCAGCCATTTCCGTCTTTCTGGAACGACCCCACGCAGATCGCGTTGTCGGGAATGCCAAGTCGCTTGCGGATTTGTACTCGCCTAACCTGACTCGCGGGACGAAACAACCGCGTGTCCGTGCCCAAGGGAATGACAGACAGCTTTTCCTCGGGAATCCCGGCATCTCGTAAGGCGGTCTTGCCCAGCGAGCAACTGGTCACAATGCCGCGAATCACATCGAGGCGATCCGTCAAGCGGTCTAGCGTTTTGTCGAATCCCTCGTGCCTGCCCCCGTGAAACCAAGTTACGTAGATGTCGTTATCGCGCGCGAGTTCGTTTGGACAGGCGTCAAGAAAACGATACCGGTCTGCGAAATGCACGATTTGGCCACGCACACGCGGAATGGTCGAGACGTATCTGGCCGCCAGCGGTGTCGTACGGCGAATGCCGTGTGACGTATAACGGGCATACTGCTCGATCGCCCAGCCCGCATTGTCAGAGACAAAATAGACAGCGCGGCCGGAGGTTGGTCGGGCTTCCCATAAGGTTCGGGCTTTAAGTGTCAATAATTTCATTCTTGCCGATGACCGTCCGTGGTTACACGTTTCGAGCGGATGGGCCAGGCGGGCCAGCGCCAGCGCGACAACGCGTTTTTTTCGCGGCTTGTGCTTTCACGACGCTCGGCAACGAGGGTCTCCAATAATTTCAAATACTCGGCAGCCATTTGTTCAGCATCGTACGAATAGGTCAGTGCAGCCGCCCGCTGTGTGGCGTATTCATCGTAGAACTGTTTCAGTTTTCTCTCGAAATTTCCGGGATGGAACCCAACTCCAAAGGGCGCACAGTATTCCGCATTCGCACCGCTCTCGAGATAGAGGACCGGGAGGCCACAGGCCACTGCTTCGATGTAATGGTTTCCCGCCGCCTCATGACGCGCCCCGGTGAGATAGGCGTGGTGCCGCTGAAGCTCATGTGTGAGCTCATCGCCAAACATCACCGGCACCGTGCGGCTGTTGGGCAGTTGGAATCCCAGGGGAAGTTTGCCGATGTGCGTAAATTCAATTAGGTCGGACCAAGGCGCCTCGCCCAGCAGAAAATCCAGGCGCTCGTAGACGTCAATCCCTTTCATGACCCAGGAGGACCAGTGGTGGGTTACGAGGCGCATCTTTTCGGGAGGTGACCAGGTCAGGTTGGCGTTGGGATAGAACGCTCCACGATCGGTGCCCGTCCGGATGATCGCCGTGCGTTGAGCTGGATTCAAGCCGTGACCGCGAAACAGATCACGGGAGAATTCGCTGACAAACACGACGGCATCCGCGAGTTCCGCTGCCCGGAGGACCGCGCGATTGAGACCACGATCTGCTGTTTGATGTTCATCGCACGTGTTAACGCGTGTAACCACGATCGTGTTTGGATATCGTTGGCGGTAACTAACCACCGCTTCTGGCGCAAAGGACGTGCTGTCCCCCTGAGCCCTGAGCGAATGCAATAGGATCGCGTCCAGACCCGGTTCCAGATTGCGTGTTACATAGTGTCCCTGTGCGCGGAAATACCGCTCGAGATTACGGACGGAATGCGCGCCGCCGCCCCAAGGGCCTTCGATCTGTTTGGCGTTGATGCTGATCCGCAAATTCATGCGATCGAATTTCATGAGCGGCTGAATTCCACGATGTATCCAGTCACATTGTGGTCGTACCCTTCCACCGCATGCATGCGATCTTCCTGATAGTAACGAACGAGACTGTCCGTTAATGTTTTTCGAGGGTGCATCTGATCGATTTGCAGTCCCGCGAACTCTGCCAATCGACGGATGCCCGTGATCGTATAGCGGAGGCTGTCGCGTTCGATTTCGTTGTGGAGCGGATAAACGAACGGGAAACTTACAATGGCTTTGCCCCAAGGCTGGAGGAGACGGCAAATGTTTTGCAAGGCCGTCGTCGGCACAATCAGGTACTCGAACACCTCGAGGCAGAACACGAGATCACCGTGGAGCGGGTACTCGAACGGCCGGTCGAGATCGTATTCCGGCAGATCCAAGCAGTGATACGCACCGACGTTCCAGCTTTGTGTTCGGCCCGCTAAGGTTCGCTGTCCGCCGCCAACATCAAGCACCACATCCGCATCCACATCGAGGTTCCCGAGGAATTGTTCCAATTGCTCGCGGTAATAGCTCACGACGTGAGATCCCGAAGTAATGATTCTAACTCGGCCCAGTTGTTGTCGCGTTCAATCTCCCACGAGTGTCCAAAAAGATGGTAGGTGGCGTCCTCGGTCCGACGTGCTGTTCGCAACATGTTCCTGGCATATTTCGCCCATGGCACGCCGTTATATTCGACACGGTCGATGCCGACATGCACTGTAGCGCCGGTCCAATATGGGTCTTCCGCCGCTGTCAGGTGTCCGACCGCGACATTGCGCGCTTGGCGATACCCTGCATCGGCGACCATTTGACGAATCTCCTCGTTTGCATATCCCCGTGGATAGCAGAAAGACTCGACCGGTTGGCCCGTCACGTCTTGCCACATTTTGCGTGACTCCAGGATTTCTCGCCGCGCTTCGGCGGGGCGGATCTTGGTCAAGTGGGGATGGGAGATGGTATGCGAGCCGACTTCAAAGTTCTGCGCAAGCTCGACGCATTGGGACAGGGTCAGGAATCGTTTCACGCGAGTTACGTTGAGCGACGTTGCCAGGTTATACGGCCAATAGAAAATCGTCGGGATGTCGTACTTCGCCATCAGTTCGGCAACGCGAACATCTGCCGCCGCGCCGTCGTCCCAACTGGCGACAACGCGCACGGCCGATGGCAGCGACCTGCCATTAAAAAGCGACGTCAGCCGCTCAAACACGTCTGCTCTCGCTGCTGTGTTGGAGGGGATTCATGTTCCGTCCCTCCCTGGGCTGCCGGCTTTCGTGATTCCTGGTACTCTAGTTCGCATGAGCATTGTTATTACCGGGGCCGATGGTCAGCTGGGGCGCCAGCTTGTACAGCTTTGGGGAGAGCGTGCCCGGGGCGTCGATCGGAAAGCGTGTGATATCAGCGACCGCGCT
>JAUIHJ010000834.1 GCA_030432015.1 bacterium | reverse complement strand
CGATGTTGGGGGTTTGAATCTCCCGTTGGCCGTAGCAACCCAGGTCCCCCCAGCTTAGATCGTCAGACAGAATAAAAATGATATTGGGTGATTCGGCCGCTATGAGCGGACTGGCAATCAAGACCGACATCACCACGAGCAAACCACGCACCATCGATTGTTTCCCCTGTGTGTTGATTGTTATCACGTGGTCGGATGTTATGGCCTGTCCTTCACTTCAGGCCCATTGATGGTATCCACCGGCGAAATGGACTGTCAAACGTTCTGCCTTTGGTTTGCCGCCGCGGTCGAGCGTGATCGACGTGTAACGACGGGGCTACCGACAGACGCCGACATCCCGACCGGGCTGCGACTTGCACCGGGCCACCTGGCAAGATACCGTAACATTCCGCATTCGCATCACCTGCCAGGAGTCGCTCGTTCCATGCGCCAATCCCAGACTTCACTGATCCTGTCCACAGTGGCCGCGTTACTTGCCGGGGCCGCCCTGGTGGCTCCGTGCCCGGCCGCAGCGCCAGGCAAACCCAACGTGCTGTTTCTGATTTGCGACGATTTGAATTGCGACCTTGCCTGTTACGGTCACCCTCAAGTCAAGTCGCCGAACATCGATCGCCTGGCGCGGCGTGGCCTGCGTTTCGAACATGCGTACTGCCAGTACCCGTTGTGCGGGCCGAGTCGCGCGTCGTTCATGACCGGTATGTATCCTGATCAGACGTTGGTCCACCGCAACGCCATCTATATCCGCGAACACACTCCCAATGTGCAGACCATGTCGCAACTGTTTCGCCGGAACGGCTATTTCGCGACGCGGATTGGCAAGCTGTACCATTACAACGTTCCCTTGCACATCGGCACTAGCGGGCACGACGATCCCTATTCATGGGACGCCACGATCAATCCCTACGGACGCGATCGGATTGACGAGGACTCCGTTTTCACTCTGGTGCCGGGCCAATACGGGGGTACGTTGAGCTGGTTGGCGGCCGAGGGCACGGACGAGGAGCAGACCGATGGCATTTCCGCCACCGAAGCGGTTCGGCGGTTAAAAACCTATGCCCAAGACGATACGCAATTCTTTCTGGCAGTTGGCTTGTATCGACCGCATACACCGTACGTGGCCCCCAAGAAATATTTCGATCTGTACCCGCCAGAAAAAATCGTTGTTCCTCAGATCCCTGACGGCTATCTCGAGACGTTGCCGCAACCGGCGCGACAATCGATTAACCGCAAGAAAGACCAGATCAATCTGGCAGATCACCTCGCCAGGCAGGCGATCCAGGCCTACTACGCCTCGATCACCTTTGCTGACGCCCAAGTGGGTCGCATCTTGGAGACGCTTGATGCGACCGGCCTGGCCGACAACACCATCGTAGTGTTTACTTCGGACCACGGTTACCATATGGGCGAGCATGGTCATTACCAGAAGACCACCCTGTTCGAGAACGCCGCGCGTGTCCCCTTGATTATTGCGGCGCCGGGAGCCAAGGCAGTCGGCTGGAAGACCGACACACCGGCCGAAATGGTCGACTTTTATCCAACCCTCGCCGACCTTTGTGACCTCGCGCCACCCAAGAACCTCTCTGGCGTAAGCTTGGCCCCCATGCTGCAGGACCCGGCGGCCCAGCCACGAACGTCCGCCCTTACGCAGTACGCCAATGGCTATAGCCTGCGCACAACCCGTTATCGCTATACGGAATGGGGCGCGGATGGCTCGGCCGGTAACGAACTGTACGATCACGAATCCGATCCAGCGGAGATGACCAATCTGGCCAGCCATCCCGCGCAAGCAAAATTGATCGCACAGTTGTCGAAGGAACTCCGAGCGCGGATCGCGCAGGCCAACAAGCCACCTGTTGGCATCACTCAAATCAAATTTGATAACCGCCGCCGCGTGCGCAACTGAGGTGGCGTTGCCGGCGCACGCGCGTGACACCAGTTGAACGCGTCGGAATTGTCATTCGAACCGTTCCCAACAAGTCAGCGAGCTCCGAAATGCAACCATTGCCCACGCTTTTCCACGGCGGCCGGATGTCGCCCTATCTCAGCATCGACCGCGTCGTAGCGGGCTCCATAAGGCGTGCCCAAACTTGGCAACCCGCCACCCGGCGACGTCAGCACGGGAATCGATGGACGCGTATTCTCTCCACGGCCCAGACCTCCACAGCCCAGACCTCGCCGGACGGCAGTTCGAGCCATGGTCGCCTCGCCTGGTCAACGGCGATGATTGTGGCCGCGCTGGCCCTGCTTCCACAGCTTGCCAGTGAGGCAGTCGGCCAAGCCCCCGCTCTGGAAATCGGTTCGCAGCGCGAGTTATTCATTGACAACGGGTTGATCGACCAATTGGATGGCAACGTGCGGCTGGAGTTGCACCACCCGGTCCCACGTGAGATCGCAATCGTGCACGACGCGCCCTGGGAGGGCACCGGCAGCGGCTACCACAGCATCTTCCACGACGGATCCGTCTACCGAATGTACTACAAGGCGTGGCACCTCGACGCTCAGCAGGGCAAGCTGAATACAGGCCGTCACCCATTGTTCTGCTGCTATGCGGAGAGCGACGACGGCGTTCAGTGGCGAAAACCAGAGTTGGGAATCTACGAACACGACGGATCCGCGGCCAACAACATCGTCGCTGCGCCGGGGTTGTATGCACCGCTGAATGCCGACCCCGGCCATCCGGCCGTTTTCCGTGACGACAATCCGGCGGCGCCTGTGGACGCCAAGTTCAAGGCCATTTTTCGTTCGGCAAAGCCCAACGGACTGTTGCCCTTCAAGTCTGCCGATGGCCTGCATTGGTCGCCGATGACCGACACGCCAATTCTGAGCGGCCTGGGCGCATTCGATTCGCAAAACCTGGCCTTCTGGGATCCCGCGATCGGCAAGTACCGGGCGTATTGGCGGATTTTCACCGCCGGGGTCGCCAACGACAAAGTCTGGAAGCCGGCCGGCATCCGCGCCATTCGC
>JAUIHJ010000833.1 GCA_030432015.1 bacterium | reverse complement strand
ATGCCAGCGGCCAATCGAACATGGCGATGACCGTGGGTGCCATGACCAAAGAACTCGAGCGTGTATCGGACGACATCGCTGCCGCAGACCTGCCGTCGCTACGCTTCTGCCGTATCAACGCAGCCGAATCGTCACAACCGCTCGACGATCTACGCCAGCCGGCAAGCTGGACGGTCTGCACGCCGACGTCGGTTGCAGGCTTCTCTGGCGCAGCGTTTTATTTTGCTCGCCGGTTACACGTCCAACTGGGAGTGCCAATCGGCGTGATCGATTCATCGCGGGGCGGGACGCCCATCGAGCCCTTCATTCCGCGTGCCGCGTTTGCTGCCCACCCAACGCTACGACGTGAATTGGAACTGGCCGACCAGGGCGATCTCGATGCGATCTGGAGGTTACCCGGTGGTGTCCGGGCCAGGGATGCCAACTGGTTGCCGGGGCGGCTGTTCCATTCTCGGTTGGCCCCCCTCGTTCGTTTTGGAGTGCGCGGAGCGATCTGGTATCAGGGCGAGTCAAACTGCGGCGTCCAAGAAGATCCACGCGATTATCAGCACAAGATGCGGGCTCTGATCCACGGTTGGCGGAATTCGCTGGCCCAGGAAACGCTCCCCGTGTACTTCGTACAGCTTCCCGGTAGCGGCGCCGGTGGCGGGTGGCCGTACCTGCGGGAGCAGCAACGATTGGCAGCCACGCTTCCCCACACCGGGATGGTGGTGACGGTCGATATTGACGGCGCGGGGATTCACCCGGCGAACAAGATTGACGTGGGGCATCGACTGGCTCGGTGGGCCTTGGCGAAGCAATACGGAAAACCTGTCGCATTCAGTGGTCCAATGTTTACGAGGCAAGAGATTGATGGCGAAACCGTCGTGTTACATTTCAATCACGCCGAGAGCGGACTGATTGTGGCGTCCAAAGACGGGCTTGCCCCGCCGCGCGAAACGCCCGGTGCGGCGTTGGCGCACTTCGAGGTTACGGACAAGTCTGGCAGTTGGCAGCCCGCCGAAGCAATCATCGAAGGTGAGAGGGTTATCGTGACCGGCGTGACAATCAAGCAACCACTGGCGGTCCGTTATGCGTACGCCGTCTCACCTGATAACTGCAACCTCTACAATCGTGACGGCCTCCCCGCCTCTCCATTTTGCTCGCAGCCAAACCTGTTGAGCTACGATCCCAAGCTGCCGGAGCCGAGGGCGCAGTGATGCTTGGCGTTGAATGAGGTATTCAAATGGAGACTTGTGCCGGTCGCCTGGAGGTTGGTCAGACGCCTCGCCGATTGCTTTAGGGCGTCGCGCTGAGCGGAACAATGGCAAGCGTTCGCTCGGCCGTGTAGGGTCCGCCAGCCCGATGTGCTGTGGCGCGGATGATCAGCGGTTCGTTGCAAGGCCCGAAGTCCTCGCTCGCGAACTTCAGTTGCAGGGTGCCGTGCGGCTGATCGGCGGAAACCACGACCGGCTGCGCCGTGACGCCATGGAGATGTGCGGGCGTGACCAACTCCAGCAGCACATCTCCGGTGATGTTGCTGCCACGGGCCACGCCGACGCGCAGCGCATGGTCCATCCCCGGGTGGGCTGCCAATGACTGGCTGGCCAGTTTCAGATCAAGCTGGCCAGGGTCGACCAGGAGAATGACCTGGTCGTTCTGGGCGTGCGATGTGTAGCTGACGGTATGCGGCTTGCCGGCCTCGTCGGTCACCTCGGCCACGGCCATCACGCAGGTGCGGCTGGTGCGGCCAATCTCCATCCATGGCGGAAGCTTGATGCGATAATAGAATTCGTCTTTTCCCGCCGGCACCTCAACCACGTCCCCTGTCACGCCCTGCAAGTGCCGTACTTGTCGTTCGGCGAGTCGTACCTGGATCGGCCCCGCGTAGCCGCCCCGGTCGAGCGAATAGTGGCGCGTGAACGTCGAACCGCGGTCCGCATACCGCGTTTCAAACAGACCGATTACCTTAAACGGTGTGGGCATCGCGATGGCCACTGCCAGATGATCGACTTCGACATCCCCTGGCGACGATGGGGCTTGGACGACCGGCTGCCGGATGTCAGCCTCGCCCACCCTCGCGACGCCGACGACTCGGACAGGCTGCATGCCGACAACCGCGTCGGCAGCCACTTTGAATGCGACCTGCGCGTCGTTCTTTTGGGCAGCCATTTCGTTGCCTGTGACCTCAACGCCCGCAGGCAGACCATCAAACTGAATGGTAATTGGTCCGTCGAATCCGCCCCGCCGAACGGCGGTGAATTTCAGTTTTGTTTCGGCGCCGCGAAGAAGGGTAAGGCCATCGGTTGGCAACGCCATGTCGAAGCCCGGCGTTACTGTCTTGGCGGGGGCCACGTACAGGCGGTATGCGAAATCACCACCGCCCCGGGCGGCAAAGCGGTCCTTAATGGCGACGCGGTAGCGTCCATCGGCGGGGATCTTTAGGACCAACCGCGAATCCGCGTTGGCTTTTCCGCCGTCATCATTGGATCCGAGTTCCTTACCGGACGCGTCGTAGACGGCGATCGCCGAATCCAGGGGCGATCCGAGGCGGGCGGCACGGACCTCGAATTCCAACGGATCGCCCTGGCGAGCTTCGAACTGCCACGAATCAACATCGCCCGCCTGATCAATCCGACCGTTGAGCACAATGGGGATTTCACAGAGCGGCGCCTGCGCCGCCGTGTCGTTCGGCTCGACTTCCAGCAATTCGGGCGCCGTGCCGATGTCCAGCACGACGGGGTTGGTCAGCGTGCCGTCGATCGTGAATCGGTGGCGCCAGGGCAACACGGAATCTTGCGGCAACGTTGACGCGACCGGTTGCTCGGGCAACGCTTGACCGAACAAGGTAAACGCTGTTTCCATCCCTCGTTGGCCGCCGAGCGGATACACGCGCTGGACAAACGGCTGGTCGGTAACGGTTAGCCGGTACACAAAGTGCTGCAAGCCATCAAAATTGACATCATGGATGCGTACCTGATAGCGTCCCGAGGCCATTGCGG
>JAUIHJ010000832.1 GCA_030432015.1 bacterium | reverse complement strand
AGGGTGAGCCCTTCCGCGGCATGGATCGACGGCCAAAACTCGTCGCTCGCCAAACCCGCTCGTAAAACCGCGACGCACTTCGCCCGCACCTCCGGTTCGAGTGAATCGATCTGCGCATCGCCAGCCAACGTGGCGGACGCCATCGCCAGTCCGATTGCGCCGACCAATAGAGAAGGGACAAATTGCCGCCATTGACTGCTTGCCATAGTTGTGTTCCTCGAACCAGGACTTGCTTCTGCCAGATTACCAGCACGCAGTTCTAACCGCGCATGGGCGAGGAAACAATCATCGGCGGCAGCGGGTTACGTCGTCGTTTGACCAGACTCGAGCAGCCAAGACGGCGCACGGTCGAGGCGCCGCCGGCGGTCCCCTCACGCCCCGCACGAATGATAGTGAGGTGGCGGGATCTGTTTGATTTGTGTAATTCGAGGTGGTCAATCCCATCGACACCCAGCTAGCAATACTGGCAGCCGACACAGCGGCGGCAAGTTTCATTGAGCCAGGGCGAGGAATCGTCCGAAGAAACAAATCGAACTACCGACCCGGGAGAAACACGATGGATCGACTTCGCTTGCCAGGTGATACCTTGACGATTCCCCTGGCGATCACCGCCGTCGCCGCTTTGGTCCTGAGCGGCCTGGCAGGCTGCCGATCGTCGCACCAATACGCGCATCTGATCAAGGATGATCAGGCCGATCTGGTTGGGAGCCACGCTGCCGGAGCGGAAACCTTTAATCCGTTGATCGACGAAGCGGTCGCGCGGCTGTTGCACCGCCAGGAGACACAATTCGTTCCGGCGAGCTTTGAGAGCGGTCCCCCTGCCCCCAAACGTATCTGCTTTGTCGGTCTCGAGAACCGGAGCATCGAAGGGCTGGGAGATTTCAAGGAGCAGATTTACGATCAGATCGATTCGCAGATTCTCGCGGCGCCCCATTTCGACTCGATCAGCCGTCGGTACGTGGAAGCTGGCTTGCTTGAAACCCGGCTGCGCCCCGACTCGCTGCTGGTCCCGCAGAACATGCAGGTGTTTGCCGCCGCCATGCAGGCGCAAGGCAATCCATTTGATTACCTGATGTACGCGACACTGACCTCTGGAACCACCGAAAGCAACCATGACTATCAACGTGACTATGTCCTATCATTGGAACTGGTGGACGTGCGGAGCGGAGCCTACGACAAGGAATCAGCCAAGATACGCAAGGGCTATCACCATTCTCGACTGGGTAAGTGGCGCAACTACAATCCCTTCACACGGCAATAAATGCGGACGCACGCGGACCGAATCTTGCTGACGATTGCGGGAAGCATTGGCTCACGGGCGAATGACGTACGGAATCCCTCCGCGACCGTTGCCCCCCCTCCAGGTCGCGGTCGGTTCGGGCGCTTCGGCCTGCTGTGGCTTAACCTCGGCCGGGCCAACATTCTCGCGCAAACTCTCCCGTTCATGATTCTCGCCGCAGCGGCGTGCTGTGCCGGGTGTGCGACGCACACGTCCCGGGTCCAGGAGGCCCACGAAGCATTCTTTGCCGGCGACCTCGCACGGTCCCTGACGCTACTCGATCAGGCCGCAGAGCGCGCCGCAGGAAGTCGCGACTGCGCCAGGCTGGACCAAGCCATGGTGCAACTCGCCGCGGGTCGGACCCATGACGCCGAGCAGCTCCTGCGCGGCGCGCGCGACCGGTTCGAATATCTCGAACAAGCCAGCGTGACCGAGCAGGGATTGTCGTGGATAACCGATGACAACGCGATCGCCTACGCGGGCGAAGACTACGAAAAAATCTTGATTCCGGCGTTTCTGGCGTTGGCCGACCTGATGCACCACGGGGGTGACGCGACGGCCTATTGCCTTCAACTCGACCAAAAGCAACGTTCGATCATCGAAGGTGGCTCCGCTGCCGGGCCCGTCGCAGATCCTGCCGCAGATCCTGCCGCCGCCGAAATCGACACCGAAGAGAATCCCAAGCTGGCCTATCAGCAAGTCGCCTTCGGTGCCTATTTGCGTGGCGTGCTGCACGAGTCTTCCCACCGAAGTTACGACGATGCCCAACGATGTTACGCGCAGGCCGCGTCCTGGGAGCCGGGCTTTGGTGCCTTGCAAATCGACTTGGCTCGCGCACGAAATGGTGTCCATTCACAACCGGGTAATGGCGTGGTCTATGTGTTTGCACTCGTCGGCCGCGGTCCCTACAAGGAGACCGGCCTCGCAACGCCGTCAAGCGCGGCGTTGGCGATTGCCGAGACGATTTTGTTCGCCAACGGCAATCGCGTCCTCCCGCCGGTCGTGCCGCCGATCAAAGTGCCGCACGTCGTCGTTCCGGTGAACCGACTGGATAGCGTCAATGTCGCCGTGGCCGGCGCAACGGGTGTCCCGACACAGACGGTAACGGACGTCGGACGATTGGCCATTTCGCAGCACGCGGCAACCTTCGACCATGTGGTCGCCCGCGCGGTGGCGCGAAGGGCCTTGAAGTTAGCCGCAACGACGGTCGCTAAAGAATCGCTGGAGGTGGGTAAAGACAACACCTGGGCGAGCCTGACGCTGGATCTGTTGGGCCTGCTGTGGGAATCCAGCGAACGGGCCGACACCCGTGGTTGGGGGCTCTTACCGGAGACGATTCAAGTCCGGCGACTTGAGCTTCCCGCAGGGGAACATGACATCCGGTTGAGTGCGTTGCGACAAGGTCGCGTCGTGGGTCCCGCGTACGATCGCCGCGTGACGGTGGTCAATGGCCGCGACACCTACGTGCTGGCCTGCTTCCCCGACGAACAGCTGGTCGGCCAGATTCTCACCTCCAACGACGATCACGCCAGCGGGCAAACTGCCCGCGGTCCGGTCGGCCGAGTCCGGTAGCCGATACCTGATCGTGGCGTAACGTCGAGAGTGGGCAAATTGCGGCCTATCGACGCAGCTTGAAAGCTGGAAGGGATCGGCTGCATTTGCTACAGCCACCGCTGCCAAACGATGGCCATGGCAATTCCAG
>JAUIHJ010000076.1 GCA_030432015.1 bacterium | reverse complement strand
AGCTCACCCGCCGCACCCACTGGAACCGGGTTGAGGTACGCATCGAGCACATAGGTGCGCGAATTCGCAAACGGCCGACCAATGGGGACGAGCGAATCGCCGGGAACGCAATCGTCCGTCGCTTCAAAGTATGTGCTGTCAATGGTCGCCTCGGCCACACCGTACGAGTTGACCAGGCGGACCTGGTCCCCAATCAAACGACGAAGGTGCTCGTATTCTGCGGCGTACCAACTGTCCGAGCCGACCAGCATCAGCTTCAGCCGACCGAGCCCGGGCGGCGGTTGGAGACGGTCGTGTCCGCCGCCTGGGTGTTCCGGGGTGTGTGGGGTCGAACGGGTGCCACGGTCTTCAGCAGCGGCGGTTTGGCGCCCGAGATGTTCGGCCAATCCGCGTGCGACGGTCGGGACGAACTCGGCGCAATCAACCTCGTATCGCTGCAGGATGCCTAGCAACTCGTCTGCCATCAGCAATGATTCGCGAGGGCAGAGGACAAGTTTGCCGCCGCTGCACAAAGCCCGTAGCAAATCGCCGGCGAATACATCGAAAGTCAAGTTGGCCATTTGCAGATGGCAAGCCAGCGGCTCGAGCTGGTAGGCACGCGCCCAGGCGTAATACGCATTGACCAAAGGGCCATGCGGTACCATGACACCCTTGGGTCGGCCTGTCGAACCTGACGTGAAGATGATGTACGCGAGTTGCCGCGCGTCGATCGACAATTCAAGATTCGAATCCGCTTGCCCAGCGATCACGCCTTGTCGCGCATCGAGATCGATGACCCGCGGGCCAAGGTCGGCAGTGTTGAGCATGCCGCGATGTGTCAAGACCGTGGCGGCTTGCGAATCGTCAAGCATTGTTTGGAGTCGCTCGATTCCGTGTCCGAGGTCCAGGGGGACGTATGCTGCGCCGGTCTTCAGAACGCCCCAGATCGCAACGATCAGCTCGCACGAACGTTCCATGCAGATGCCGATTCGCGACTCCGGCCCGACGCCAGTCGCGAGCAGAAAGCGGGCCAGTTGATTGGCGCGGCGATTCAGTGTGTCATAGGTGATCTGTTCCTCGGACTCGCTGGAACCGGTTCGCGTCGGGACGACGACGGCCACTGCGTCTGGATTTCGCGCCGCCTGCGCTTCGAACAATTGGGGCAAACTGACGCCCGTCGGAAACTGGGCATCACTTGTATTCCAATCCACCAGTACCCGTTGTTGTTCCGTGTCGTCCATCAGCGGCATGTCGCAAAGCCGCGCCGCGGGGTCCGCGATAATGCCCACAAGGAGCTGCTCGAAATGCTGCATCATCCGCTCGATCAGGGCAGGCGTGAACAAGTCGGAACTGTGCTGCATGACTGCGGTGATTTCCGTTCCCGTATCGACGACATCCAGGTACAGCAGATCCGTGGCTGGTGTAAGTTCCGTTTGGTGCTTGGCGATCTCTTCTTCGACGGCATCGGCCACCAGCTCGTACATCGAGGAGATTTTCAAGCCCGGCAAATCGACGGACTTGAGCCCGTGCGCCGCATGCTGCAGGGCGAAGCCGACACTGAAGAAGGGCGAGTGACTAAGGTGCCGATCCGGACGCATATGTTGGACCAACAGGCCGAACGGCAATTCCTGATGTGCGTAAGCACCCACACAGGTGTCACGCACGCGATGCAAGATCTCACTAAACGACGGGTTCTGCGACAGGTCGGTCCGCAGCGCCAGCATATTGACGCAGAAACCGATGACATCGGACATCTCCTCCTGGCTACGGTTGGCGATGGGCGTACCAATAATCAAGTCTTCCTGACCCGTGTAGCGCGCCAGTAAGCACTTGAACGCCGCCAGCATCAGCATGAACAACGTCACGCGTTCGCGCTGTGCCAAGGCCCGCAGCTTGGCACTCGTGACGCTGTCAATCGTCATTGTTCGCGAGCCGCTTTGAAACAGTTGCTTGCCATCGCGCCGCCGGTCTGCGACGAGATTCAAGCCGGACGGATAGTTCGCGAGTTTTTCTCGCCAGTAATCCAGTTGCGCCTGAAGGTAATCGCCCTGAAGTGCCTTGCGCTGCCAGACGGCGTAGTCCGCGTATTGGACGGGAAGGTCGGGCAGCGCCAACGGCCGCCCCGTACGAGTCTCTTCGTAGTACGTTGCGAAATCGCGGGCGAAGACACCAACCGAATGCCCGTCAAACACAATATGGTGGACCACCATGGCGACCACGTAATCATCGTGGTCTAGCTGAAACACGGCCATTCTCAGCAGCGGACCTTCCGACAAGTCGAAGGGCTGGCTGCCAATCTCCATCACGTTGGCCAGCAGGTCACGGCTGCGATCCGCCAGGGACGAGTCGCGCAGATCGATGATCGAAACGGGCGTGGGTTGGCGAACGGCAACCCGCTGAGCCGGCTGTCCGTCTTGCGAAATAAACGTCGTCCGCAGCGCCTCATGGCGGTCAATGACCTTGTCCAGCGCCTGTTGCAAGAGGGATGTATCGATCTTGCCTTGCAAACGAAGGGTCAAGGGAATGTTGAATGCGGTGCCCGGCTGCATCTGATCGATGAACCAAGCGCCCTCTTGGGCATAGGACAGCGGCAGATGTTCAGGGCGTGCGTCGCGGCGGATCCGCGGCAGTGCCGCGCCGTTGTCCTCGATCGTCTGCAGGAACGCAATCAGTTCCGCCTTCCGATCTTGCAAGCGAGTCTGGAGCTCGACTGTCAGCACACCGGTCGGCGCACTACAGCGGAGTTGACCGTCGTCCACTGAAAGTTTGACGTCATGACTGCGCAACTCGGCGAGGAATTGATGAATCGACGACCCGGCCGTCATAGCGTGATTTCCTCGCGACTGCCGGTCTGAGGATCCGATGGGGGTTCCATGGCGGCCCAAGCGGCAGCGTCGACGAATGTGGCGAGGCGTTCAATGTTGGGGTGCTCGAACAGGCTGACCAGCGGCACGTTGATGTGTAGCGATTCACGAATGCGGGCCACCATCTGGATCGCCAGCAACGAATGTCCACCAAGCTCGAAGAACCCGTCTTGAATCCCGATCGTGTCGTAGCCGAACAGGTCGCGCCAGATCTCGACCAGCGCGATTTCGGTCTCCGACGCTGGTTCGACGTACTCCGTGGCCAGATTGGGCCGCTGGTGCGAGGTCGACCCCGCCGCCCGTTTTGTCGCCTCGCCTCCACGGACACCTTCCAGGCGAATCCATTGACCGATCCGGGCATCCAAGTCGGAGCACGAAACGGCGATGTTGTCGAGCCTCCGCAGCGCCAAGATGTGATCGAAGACTTGCACACCCTCGTCAGGCAAGATATGAGCTTGCGCCTGTGGCGTGCCGCTCGCCGTCGCGTTCTCCGCCGAATCGGTCAGATCCCAGCCGTCCCAGGCAACCGAGACCCACCGTGACGTGCCGCCGCCATTGCGAGCCGCGGCGAATGCATCCATGAACAGATTGGCTGCGGCGTATGCTCCCATCGTCAGGCCTCCCAGCACCGCAGAAAGAGACGACATCAGGAGGCAAAAATCAAGTTGCTGATCGGCGAGGACCGTTTCGAGCACGAACAAGCCGTTCGCCTTGGCACGAAACTGCTGTCGACAGATTGCGGGGTCGAGCATCTGCACGGGGGTGAATGTTTCCGGCCGGAGGTCGCCGGCCGCATGAATCACGCCGTCAATCCGCCCGAACCGAGCGGCTGCGACGGCGACGACGTTCTGCATCGCGGCAAGGTCGCCAACATCGGCTTTCACCACCAGCACTTCGGCGCCTTGCTCCTCAAGCGACTGAATCGCCTGGATACGCAAGCTGATCGGATCCTCGCTGCCGTTTGCCTCAAGCCACGCTGCCCGATGCTCGGCCGCCGGTATATCCGTGCGGCCCACCAACACCAGCTTCGTGTCGCCGCGCCGCGCGAGAGACATGGCTAGCCGTAAGCCGATGCCGCCCAATCCGCCGGTGATCAAGTACACGCCGCCCGATTTAATCTGCGTTCGATCCGTCTTGGCACTGGCGGCCGGGAGTTGCTCGTAGCGTTGCACCCATCGTTGGCTGAGGCGATACGCGACAACCGGTTCCGCGTTGGAATCCCGCGTGCTGGCCTCGGCGGCCAACTGATCGACCAGTTCGTCGCGTCGCTGGTCGCGGTGTCCGTCCCAACCGACATCCACGAAGGTCGTCGTGACATGTTGCAATTCCTGCGGGATGACTTTGCAACCGGCCAGCATGGTCGCCTTGGCTGGATGGGTGGTTTCGCCGGCGATCAATTGGTGTGAACCGTTGGCCACGGCAAGCAAATGCAACGGGCTGGTGACGTGCCGCCCGATGGCCTTGGCGAGATGTAACATCGAGTAGAACCCGACCTGCTGTTGCTGTTCGAACGCATCCGCTTCATCGATCGCGGCCGCTTCATCGGTGACGCCCCAGAGATGAATGATGGTTCGTGGCAAGTGACCTGCCGCTCCCAAGGCTTGGAGCAGGTCGTGGTATCCCGTTTCCTGTTCGACGTTCAGTTCGAATTCACGATCTCCAACCTGCCGAAATTCCGGACCCATCGTGACGGTTGCCACATCCTGACCAAGCTCGCGAAGGCGTGTGGCGAGGGCACTGCCTAGTCCACACGCATCGGTGAAGATGAGGATCCGCTCCGTTTCGGCAAACAGTTCGCGCAGATCGCGGCAGAGCGGGCCAGGTGCCGTTGTCCAACTGGGAACGTACAGCCATTGGGACGTATCGTCACGCTTGCTGGCGGCCTGCTGCCGGGCAAGGAAGGCCGGCAACTCGGTCTCTCCGTCCGATTCAAGCCAATACCGTTGCCGCTCGAAGGGGTACGTCGGCAGTTTGAGGCGGCGCCGCCGCGACGGTGCGTGGAACGATTCCCAATCGATCGTCACGCCACCCAGCCAAAGTTGGCCCGCGGCGTTCAACAAACGAGACAGATCAGAGTCAGGATCCTGCGGATGCCGCAGCGATGAAGTGAGTACGCGACTTGGACGGTAGGCGTCGTGCATGCGGGTCAATGTGGTCAGCCCGCGCCCCGGCCCGACTTCCAGCAAGGCGTGGTCCGACCCTTCGAGAATGCGCTGCAGGCCGCTTGAGAATTGCACGGTCTCGCGCATGTGTCGCACCCAGTACTGAGGGTCAAGCGGCTGCGACTTCTCGATCCAGGTGCCGGTGACATTCGAGATATACGGTAACTTGGGTTCGCTTAGTTGGATCTCCCGCACTGCCTGCTCCAACTCGTCACAGACGGGATCCATCATCGACGAGTGAAACGCGTGCGACGTGTGCAACGGCAGGCAATCAATGCCGGCCGTCCGCAGTCGATCGGCCAGCGTGTCGAGTGCCGCGGTGGGTCCCGCGAGTGTGCATAACGTGGGAGCGTTGACGGCGGCCAAGGCGATATCATGGGAAAGATACTGCTGGATGGCGTCCTCTGGCAGCGGCACCGTCAGCATGGAACCGCGGGGCATGGAATTCATCAGGCGCCCCCGCACCGCGACCAGACGCAGGGCGTCTTCAAGGCTGAGCACTTCGGCCAGGCAGGCAGCGACCGTTTCGCCAATGCTGTGGCCGATGCAGGCGACCGGGCGAACCCCCCAATGCATCCAGAGCTGCGACAAGGCGTATTCGATTACGAAGATGGCCGGCTGGGCAATCAGCGTCTCCTGCAGTCGTGCCTGGGCAGCGGCTTCATCGGTACTCGAATCGGGAAAGATGATCGTACGCAGGTCGATGCCCAGTTCCCCGCGGAGGAACTCGCAACTGCGGTCGACCTCGTCACGAAAGACCGCTTCGCTGTCGTAGATTTCGCGGGCCATATTCGGATGTTGGGACGACTGTCCCGGGAACAGGAACACGACGCGACGTCCCGACGCCTCTTCCACGCGCGATGCTTCCCGGGCGGTCCCGCCGGAGCCGAGCTTTTCGAATGCGTCGTCGTGACTCCCACAGACCACCATCCGGCGATGTGGAAACCGGCGACGGCCAACCTGTAAGGTGAATGCGACATCGGCCAGGTCGGCGGCTGGATGTTCCGACAGGTAGCGGGAGATGTTGTGCGACATCGTCTCCAAGGCGGTGGACGTGCGTGCCGAAAGCAACAGCAACTGCTGCTCGCGCGCCGGCTCGGCCCGCCGCATTTCCGGCGCTTCTTCAACGACGACGTGCGCATTGGTGCCACCAATTCCGAAGGAACTGACTCCAGCTCGCCGTGGACCGTTGCTGCTCTTCCACGGGGTCAACTGCGTATTGACGAAGAATGGGCTGTTGGCGAAATCGATCGTCGGATTCGCCTCCTCAAAATGCAAACTTGGCGGAATCTCGCGGTTCTTGAGCGCCATCGCGACTTTGATGAGTCCGGAAACGCCCGCAGCAACGTCGAGATGGCCAATGTTGGTCTTGGCCGATCCGATGGCGCAGAAGCCGGTTTGTTTTGTCGAATAGCGAAAGGCGCGGGTTAAGGCTGCGATCTCGATGGGGTCGCCGAGTTCTGTTCCCGTGCCGTGAGCTTCCACGTAACTGATCGTTTCGGCGTCGATGCCGGCCAAGGCCTGAGCCATGGCGATCACTTCTGCCTGACCATCAATTCCCGGCGCGGTGTAGCCGACCTTGGCGGAACCGTCGTTATTCACTGCCGAACCGATGATGACGGCGTCGATCGAATCGCCGTCGGCGAGGGCCTCCGAAAGGCGTTTGAGGACCACGAGGCCCACCCCGTTGCCCGGCACGAATCCGCGACCCTTGGCGTCAAACGCGCGGCAATGCCCGTCGGGCGACATGACGCCCCCTTCGGCATACAAGTAACCGGACTTGATCGGTGCGCCGATGGTCGCCCCGCCCGCCAGGGCGATGTCGCATTGATAACCGAGCAGGTTCTGGCAGGCGACACTGACCGCCACCAACGACGTTGAACAGGCGGTCTGAATCGTCAGGCTCGGGCCGCGCAAATTGAGCTTGTAGGACAGCCGCGTGGCGAGAAAATCCTTGTCGCTGGGGCCGAATTGTCCCACCAGGCGGTTCTTATACATGTTGTAAAGGAAGTAGCTATTGGCGCTGACACCGGCGAACACACCGATCGATCCCGGAAACGACTCGGCATCATAGCCCGCACACTCCAGCGCTTCCCAACCGCGTTCCAGGAACAGCCGCTGCTGCGGGTCCATGTCCTCCGCCTCACGCGGTGTGAAGCCAAAAAACTCCGCATCGAACATGTCCGAATCGGGGATCGTGCCCTTGGCTTTGACCAGCTTCGTGCCAGCCAAACTGGTGGGGGCCGCTTCAATCTCGTCGTCATCGAAGAACGAAATCGACTCCACGCCGTTGCGGAGATTCTCCCAGAAACGCTCGACGTTCGGCGCACCTGGAAAGCATCCCGACATGCCAATGATGGCGATGGCTTCTGCCGCGTCATTCGATTCAACTAAGGTCATGGTCGGTATTGCTTGGAGGTGGAATTCTTGTTCGCTGCTGCCGCCGGCGCCGTTGCGCCATGGCGGCGCGCTGCTTCTCGGCCCGATCTCGGATCGCATCGATGCCGGACTCGGCAGACGCGCGTTCACTCCATTGTATCGCCAGCGCATCGACGGTGGGATAACGAAACAGGTCGACGATCGAGATCTCATCGCCCAGGATATCGCGCAGCTTGGCGTGCAATTCCACCAGGAGCAGTGAATGCCCACCGAGATCAAAGAAATTATCGTAGATGCCGACCTTGTCGACTCGAAGTACTTCCGTCCAGGCCGCGGCGATCTGCTGTTGGATCGCGGTTTCCGGTGGTGCGAACTCGGTGCTCGATACACGCTGGCTGTCAGGTGCCGGCAAGGCCCGGCGGTTGAGTTTGCCGCTGGCGGTGAGCGGGAATGCGTCGAGCAACACAAAGGCGGTGGGAACCATGTAGTCCGGCAACTTGCCCAGCATGAACTGCCTCAGCTCGGCAACGGTCGGCGCGGGATCATGCGCCACCGCGTAGCCGACAAGCTGCTTGTCGCCGGGCCGTTCTTCGCGTGCCAGGACCACCGCTTGCTGGACGCCCGGGTGTTCCGCCAGCACCGCCTCGACCTCACCCGGCTCGATGCGAAAGCCACGAATTTTGATCTGCTGGTCAACCCTGCCGATGAATTCAAGCTGTCCATCAGGAAGAAACCGCGCCCGGTCGCCGGTCCGATAGAGCCGCCCGCCCGGGACGTCGCTAAACGGATGGGGCACAAACCGCTCGCCAGTCAGATCCGGCCGGTTCAGGTATCCCCGTGCCAGGCCGGCACCGCCAAGGTACAACTCGCCCGGTACACCAACCGGTGTCGGCTCCAGTCGCCGGTCCAGGACATACAATTCGCTGCCGGCAAATGGGCGGCCGATCGGAATTGTCCGTTCTTCTGTCAGCGTCGACTTGACGTCCTCGAAATAGGAGCTGTCGATCGTCGCTTCAGCCACGCCATAGGAATTGACAACGCGTGCGGATGGGCCGACGACGCCGCGCAGCCGCTGGTATTCGGCTGCCGTCCAGGTGTCCGATCCGCAAATCAGCAGTTTCATGTCGTCCAGTCGGCGACCGGTTTTGGCAAGGTGATCCAGCAACAGCCGGACGACTGCCGGCACGAACTCCGCGCAGTCGACTTTGTACTCCCGCAGCAGGTTGTCGAGTTCTGCGGGCATCAGTAGCCGTTCACGTGGGCAGAGGACCAGCGTCGCTCCAGCGCACAGCGCGCGTGCGACGTCGCCGAAGAAGACGTCGAACGTCGCGTTGGCCATTTGCAAGTGGCAATGTGTTTCGTGAAGTGCGTACGCATCCTCCCACGCCCGGTACGCGTTGACCAGACTGCGATGCGTAACCATCACCCCTTTGGGCTGACCGGTCGAACCCGATGTGTAGACAAGGTAGGCGAGTTGCCGATCGTCAAGCGAAATTTCCGGTTCCGAAGGAGGCAGCTTGTCGATGTCATCCTGCGCAGCGTCAAGATCGACACGACGCACCGCGACGTCCACCAGGTCGACGACCAGGTCCGACCGTGTCAGCAACGCCGCGGCCTGGCTGTCGTGCAGCATGAAACGTAGGCGATCTGGTCCGTGCGAATGGTCCAACATCACCAGCGAAGCGCCGGCTTTCCAGACACCCAGGACCGCGACCATCAACTCCGTCGACCGCGACAGGCAAACGGCCACGCAATCTTCGCTGTTGATGTTTGCCGCGCGGAGGTGATGTGCAAGCCGGTTCGCGCGGCGATTCAACTCGGCGTACGTCAGCCGGGTTTCCGACGACCCCTCGGAGTCGCTCTCCCATCCGATGACCGCGACAGCGTCGGGCGACAACGCGGCTTGGTCGGCAATCAACTGGCCGATACACCTGCCCGGTGGGTAGGCTTGGCGCTCGACGCTCCAATCTTCCAACAGCCGCTGCCGTTGGTCCGGCGTCATCAGCGGCAGATCCCAAATCTCATGGTCGGGATTGACGACGACCGACTCCAGCAGCAACTGCATGTGTCCCATCATGCGGCGGATGCTCTCCGCGTCGAACAGGTCCGACCGATAATGCATGACGGCGGCCAACTCGGTCGCGTCATCAACGATGTTGAGGAACAGGTGGTCGGTCGCCGGTTGTGCCTGCGCCATCAGCCCGATCAGCCCGTGAGCGCGATCGTCTTCCTCAAACAGCGGCACCAGTTCCAGTCCATCCATCTGCAGAGTTTGGGCCGCGCCCTCGTGCAGCGCAAACTGCACCTGGAAGAAGGGCGAGTGTCCCACGCCGCGGGCTGGATCCAATTCTTGAACCAACTTTCCGAATGGCAATTCCTGGTGGCTGTAGCCGCTCAGGCAGACGTCCCGTTCTCGGCGCATCAGCTCGCGAAACGAAGGGTTGCCGGTCAAGTTAGTTCGCAAGGGGAGCAGATTGACGCAGAAACCAATGACGTCCGCCATTTCCTCCTGATTGCGGTTGGCGATCGGCGTGCCCACCACCAGATCCTCCTGCCCGACGTAGCGCATCAGCAGTGTTTTGTACGCGGCCAGCAAGAGCATGAAGAGGGTGACCCCTTCTTGATTGGCCAGAGTCCGCAAGGCAGCACCAAGCTCTTTCGGCATCGACCGCGAAACGACATCGCCACGGAACAGCGCGTCACCCGCCGGTCGGTCGGTGGTCAGGTGCAGTTCCGGCGGACAGTCGGCAAGCTGATCCGTCCAGTAACCGAGTTGCTGATCGTAAAACTCGCCGCGCAACAAGTCGCGTTGCCAGACCGCGTAATCGGCATATTGGACCGGTAGCGGGGCGAGCGAAACGTCACGATTCAGCTTGTGGGCGTCATAGAGAGCGGAGAGTTCCTGGGCGAAGAGCCGAGTCGACCAGCCATCGAATGCGACGTGGTTGACGACAAACAGCAGCACATGGTCGTCGTCCGCCAGTCGCAGCACAGGCATTTGAAACAGCGGACCTTGCTGGAGGTCAAACTGCGTCTGGACTTGTTCGACGACGCGGCTCTGCAACTCCCCTACGAGTTCCGGCGCGGAGATGCCAGTCAAGTCGATGACGGGGAGGGGCACTTCGGCCGGCTCGTGAATCACCTGGAAGGGGCGGCCACCGACGGCGTCGAACGTGGTTCGCAAGGATTCATGGCGGCGGACAATTTCCGTCACGGACGCCTGCAGACTATCAAACTCCAGCGTGCCTCGTAGGCGAAGTGGAATCGCGATATTGAATGGTGCGTCCGGCTGCAGCTGTCGAATAAACCACGCGCCTTCCTGGGCGAACGACAGTGGGATTTCGTTGCCACGTGGGGCAGGGACGAGCGGTGGAATGACCAGCGCCGCGGGGATGCCGGCCGTCCCGTCCGGGGCGCTCGTGTCTGCGCTGGCGTTGGCGTCCATCAATGCCGCCAGGCTCTCAATCGTGCGATGATCAAACAAGATCGCGAGCGACAGGTTGGCACCCGTTTCGGCACGCACCCGTTCCAGCATCTGTAAGGCAAGTAACGAATGACCACCCAGTTCAAAGAAGTCATCCTGCGTTCCAACCTCGTCGAACCGAAACAACGCGCACCAAACCTGTGCCAGCAACTTCTCGTTGGGTGTCTGGGGCGCTACGAATTCGTTCCGGAGACTGGGACGCGCGTGGCGGCTCCCGGTCGGCTGGTCAACGAATGCGTCGCTGGACCGGCGCCTGTTCTTCCTCACCCATTGGTCCAGCCGGGCGTCCAGGTCACCGGTCGACACGATCACAGGGCTGAGCTGTGGCAGACCCAGAATCGATTCGAATGCTTGCACGCCCTCAGCAGGCGTGATCGCGAAGCTGGCCAGACCGCCATCGCTGGTGTCGACCGGTTCCCCCGTCAGATTCCAGGCGTCCCAATTGACGCTCGTCCACGCCTGGCGGCGGTGGGCATTTCGCCAGGCCACAAAGGCATCCATATAGCGGTTCGCCGCCGCGTAGGCGCAGTAGCCCAGCCCTCCCAGCACGGCGGAGAGCGACGACGTCAACACGCAAAAGTCGAGCGGGCGGTCTCCGAGGATCCGGTCGAGTACCATCAGGCCGTGAACTTTGGCTCGGAACTGGTCGGCACATTTCGCTGCGTCGAGGTCACCGATGAGCTGAAATGTCTCGTGTCCGAGTTTTCCAGCCGCGTAGATCACGCCGTTGAGCCTACCCTCGCGTGCGTCGATCTCCTCCATCACCTGCTGCATCCGCGATTCGTCGGCGACATCCGCGGCGAAGTATTCAACGTTAGCGCCGCGAGCCTGCAGGGCCTGTGCGCGCTTGAGCCGAAGGCTGATCGGGTCGTCGGCATCATGGTTGTCCAGCCAGGTCGACCATTCCGGCTCAGGCGGCAATTCGGACCGGCCAACCATGATCAGCTTCACGTCGCCGATGCTCGCCAGTCGCTCTGCCAACACGAATCCGACGCCCCCCAAGCCACCGGTGATCAGATAGACGCCGCCTTGCCGGATGCGGGGCGCCGCGCCCGCGTTCTCGGCGGGGTTCAAGCGTTCCCACAGCGGTGCCCACCGCTGACGGCCACGGTAAGCGACGACACGTTCCGGCTCAGGCGCCGCAAGTTCGAACGATAAGTGCTCCGTAAGCCATGGCAGTTCTGTTGACTCCGGCGGCGGTAAGCAGACGTCGCAATAGGTTGTTGTAACCCCCGGCATCTCTTGCGGAATCACCAGGCACGCGGATTCGAGCGTCGATTTTTCTGGGCACAGCACGTCGCCGGCGAGCACGGATTGGGAGTTGTTGGCGATCACTGCAACGCGGGTTGGTTGCGCGTGTGCGGACAGGGCGCGGGCCATGTGCAACAGGCTGTACATGCCCAGGCGCTGCGCGTCGTCGAAGGCCGCAAGATCGTCGGGCGTTTCGGCGTCGTCCGTGAGGCTCCAGAGATGAACCACCGTTTGTGGCACACCAGCGTCAGCCGCCATGGTCTGCCAAATCGCGGCATAATCATCGGCCATATCGGGGTTGATGACAAAGGATCGGTCGCCCGTTCGCCGGAATGCGCGGCCCTTATCCACCGTGACAACGTCGTGGCCCAGTCCGACGAGTCGTGACGACAGTAATGCTCCGACCCCCTTTGAATCCAGGAAAACGAGGAAGCGTGTCCCAGTCTCGTTCACTTCGTCGACGACAACCGGCGTAACGGGTGGCAACGTCTTCCAGCCGGGAGTGTACAACCACTGTGCAACGTCGGCGATCTTTCCCTCGATGCGCGGGGTCGCGCCTTTTCCCTGGCGGTCAGAAGCAAGGTCGAACCAGTAAGATTGACGCTGAAAAGGATAGGTTGGCAAGGGAATGCGACGGCGGCTGGAATCGCCGTGGACAGCACGCCAATTGACTGGTGCGCCGGCCATCCACAACCGACCGGCGGCGCGCAGCAGACAGGCCGCATCCGCATGGTCTTCGTGCGGGTGGCGAAGTGATGCTGTGACGATCCGCTCGACGCCACAGGCAGGGTGCATTTGTGCCAGAGAACTGAGCGTTCGGCCCGGTCCAACTTCCAGTACGGACCGAGTCGGATCGGCAAGCAGTTGGTCGAGGCTTTCCGAGAAACGGACGGTTCGGCGAAGGTGATCGACCCAGTATTGTGGATCGACCGGCTCGGACGGCTCGATCCATGTTCCGGTCACATTGGAGACGTACGGCACGGTCGGTTCACGCAATTCGAAGCCGGCCACGTACCGTCCGAACTCATCCAGGATCGGGTCCATCATCGCCGAATGAAACGCGTGCGAGGCGTGCAGTCGGATCGGTTGAATCCCCTTGGCCTGCAGCTGCGCGTCCAAGCGATCGATGTGTTCGACGGGCCCGGCCAACACGCAAAGGGAAGGGCCGTTGACCGCGGCCAAGGCAATGTCCTTTGACAACCACGGCTGCACATCTGCTTCGCTCAACGGGACGGCAAGCATGCTGCCTGGCGGAATGCGGTCCATGAGGCGCCCGCGAGTGGCGACCAACCGCAATGCGTCATCGACATCGAACACGCCCGCCAGGCACGCGGCAACGTACTCTCCGATGCTATGGCCGACACATGCCGCGGGGCGCACACCCCAGCTTGACCACAGCTGCGCCAAGGCATATTCGATGACAAAGATCGCCGGCTGGGCAAGTGATGTTCGCGTCAGTCGTTCGGCAGCCTGCGTATCATCGATGTCCGGAAAGATGACCGTGCGCAGGTCAAGGTTCAGTTCAGACTCAAGCGTCTGGCAGCAGTGGTCGATCGCTGTACGAACGATCGCCTCACGTTCGTACAGCTCGCGCGCCATGTTGGGGTGTTGTGCCGACTGGCCGGGAAACAGGAAGACGACTTCCGTGTCGCGCGCTTCGGAGAAGTGCGACTGCTTCCAATTCGGGGACGCGCCGCGGAGCGTCGCAATCGCATCTTGGGCGTCGCTCGCGACAACCGCCTGTCGGTGCGGGAACTGCGAACGACCGACTTGCAGTGTGAACGCGACGTCCGCCAGATTTGCCTGGGGATGTTGTTCCAGAAAGTTGGCCAGGTTGGTCGTGGCTTCGTCCAGGGCCGCTGGTGACTTCGCCGATAGCGGTAGCAACTGCCACGGCTGGGCCGGCGTCGAGGGAGGCGGCTCGGGCGCCTCCTCCAAAATGGCATGCGCATTGGTGCCGCCGATTCCAAACGAGCTGACGCCCGCCCGCCGCGGCGTCGCGCCGTCGGCGTCCCAGTCACGCAGTTCGGTGTTCACGAAGAACGGGCTGTCGGCAAAGTCAATCTCCGGGTTCGGCTCCTCGAAATTCAAGCTCGGCGGAATCTTGCGATGCTTCAGTGCCAGGGCCGTCTTCATGAGACCGGCGACCCCGGCCGCCGCGTCAAGATGGCCAAAGTTCGTTTTCACGGAGCCCAGAGCGCAATGCTGGTTTTGTTGGGATTGTTCCCGGAACACGCGCGTGAGAGCTCGGACTTCGATCGGGTCACCTAACAGCGTGCCCGTACCGTGGGCCTCGATGTAACGAATCGATGAGGGCTCGACCCCGGCGCGGGCCTGTGCCAGCGCGATCACCGCGGCTTGCCCGTCAATGCTGGGCGCCGTGTAGCCGACCTTTTGCGAGCCGTCGTTGTTGATCGCCGTGCCGCGGATGACCGCGTAGATCTCGTCCCCGTCCGCGATCGCCTCGTCAAGCCGCTTCAACACGACGACGCCGGCGCCGTTGCCAACCAGCGTTCCTTCAGCCCGCGCATCAAACGTTCGACAATGTCCGTCAGGCGACCCGATGCTTTCCGGTTGGTACATGTACCCGGTTTTCGTTGGGACCGTCACGGAAACGCCGCCAGCCATGGCCAGGTCGCAATCTCGGTCCAACAGGCTTCGACACGCTTGATGGATCGCCACCAGTGACGTGGAACACGCTGTCTGTACGGTAACGCTCGGCCCATGCAGATCTAGAAGATACGACGTTCGAGTCGCCAGGTGATCCTTGTCCCCGTACACGAAGTTGGCCATCGACGCCATCAGATCGGCACGACCGGCGTGATGGGCCAAGTAGCTGAGCATGTACGAATTCATACTCGACCCAGCGTACATGCCGATCAGTCCATCGTATGACTGTGGATCATAGCCGGCGGTTTCCAGTGCCTCCCACGAGCACTCCAGGAACAGCCGCTGTTGTGGATCGAGAAACTCGGCGTCGTGCGGCGAAAAATGAAAGAAGGCGGCGTCGAACATGTCGGTGTCGGCCAGATAGCCCTTGGCCTTGACGTAACGCGGGTTCGCCAGCGTTTCGCGAGGCACGCCGGCGGCCGCCAGTTCCTCATCGGTGAAGAATGTGATCGATTCTTCGCCGCTGCTGAGGTTTTCCCAGAATGAGGCGACATTCGCTGCCCCGGGCAAGCGCCCCGCCATCCCGATGATCGCGACCGCATGCGCGGCAACGTTCGTCGCTTGTGCGTCTTGGATACGTCGTTGGGCCTCGCCGGCAAAAGCGCGTTCACCGCCTGCACCGCCAAGATGCTTGGCCAACGCTTCGATCGACGGAAACTGAAAGAGGTCCATCATGGATAGATCAGGACCGAACAGGGCCTTCAGCTTTCGATGAACCTGCACGACCAGTAGCGAGTGCCCACCGAGGTCAAAGAAGTTGTCGCGAATGCCGACCTTATCCAGGCGCAGCACGTCTCGCCACACGCCGGCGATCTGCTGTTCCAACTCATTTCGTGGGGCGACGAAAACGTCTTCAACTTGTCGCTCGCCTTCCGGCATGGGGAGCGACTTGCGGTCCACCTTTCCGTTGGGTGTCAGCGGTAGCGTGTCCAAGAACAGGTAGGCGGATGGTGCCATATAGTGCGGCAATGTCTGTTCGGCCAGACTCCGGAATTCGGCGACTGGAATCGGCGCACCGTTGTGGGTCACCACGTAGGCCACCAGACGCTGATCCTGGCTGACGTCCTCGCGAGGTACGACCACGACCTGTTTGACGGAGGCATGTTCACCCAACACCGCTTCGATTTCGCCCAGTTCGATGCGGAAGCCGCGGAGTTTTACCTGATGATCGCTGCGGCCCAGGTATTCCAGGGTTCCATCCGGCCGCCACCGAGCGATGTCCCCGGTCACGTAGAGACGCGCCCCAGGCACGGCGGTGAACGGATCGGGGATAAACCGTTCGGCCGACAGTGCCGGGCGGCCCATGTAACCACGTGTGACCCCGGCGCCACCGATGTACAAATCGCCGGGCACACCGACCGGGAGCGGATGGAGCTGCGGATCCAGGACGTAGATGCTGGTGTTGTCGATCGGCCGTCCAATCGAAATTGGCGCGGATCCAGGTTGGACCCTCTGGGCCGTGGACCACACCGTTGTCTCGGTCGGGCCATACAGGT
>JAUIHJ010000075.1 GCA_030432015.1 bacterium | reverse complement strand
GCCCAAGCGGCAGCCAGTTGCCGAGAAATGCGAGATGCCGTCGTGCAATTGCGCCGCCGGCTCGAGCCCTCCTTTGACAATCTGACGTTCGAAGGCAGCCACAAAGGATCGCAACCGTTTGTTCTCTGGAAGAACCGTCAGTATGCGGCACATCGAATGCGTTTTGACCCGCAGGCGTTGCGGGTGCAAGACGCGGGGGAGCCGCCGGACCCTGAATTTGCGGCGTTGACGATTCCGGCCGAAGCAGCGGAACGCCCGCGTTACGAAGCCGCGTTCGCGCGATTTTGCCGCGTGTTCCCCGATGCGTTCTATATCTCTGAACGGGGCCGCGATTACGTGGGAAAGCCCAAGGCCGAACAGGAAAAAGGGCGTCTGCTGAGTGCCGGCTTTCATAGCATGATGGGTTACTTCCGCGATGATCGGCCGTTGGTCGAGTTGATCCTGAGCCCCGCGGAACGGCAGGAGTTGGATGGCCTGTGGCAGGAGTTGGATTTCATCGCCTCCGCCCCGACCCGTCAGTATCAAGGCTTCCTGTGGTTTGAACGCACCGATTCTCGTTATATGCGCGATCCGGAATTCGACTTCGCCCGCGCCGAAGATGCCGCGGCGACTTCACCCGAAATGATCAAGCGGCTGGCAACCGTCTACCTGGCCAAAGCCAACGCCAATGGTGGTAGCGAGGTGGCGATCCAGGCGATCAAGGATTTCTATCACGACATCAACGGGCAACTTCGCTGGGTGGAACAGGCCCGCCTGAAAGCCGAACCGAGCCACTTGGAGGCCCTGCTGGACTTTGCCCGCCGAGCCTACCGTCGCGAACTTTCGACGGCCGAACGCAATGATCTGCTGGCCTACTATCGCCGGTTGCGAGCCGACGACAGCCTGGAACACGAAGCGGCATTGCAGGACACAGTGGTCGCCATCTTGATGTCGCCTCATTTTTGTTTTCGCTTGGATTTGATGACCGCGGCCCAGACGCGCCGCCCTCTCACCAGTTCGGAACTTGCCAGCCGGCTCAGCTACTTCCTCTGGTCTAGCATGCCCGATGCCAGGCTTCTGAAACTCGCCGCGAATGACGACCTCCGCCAGCCCGAGGTCTTGGTGACGGAAGTTCGGCGGATGCTGCGCGACCCCCGCGTCCGTGCCTTGGCGACGGAGTTCGGTGGAAATTGGTTAGACGTGCGGCGGTTCGAAGAACACAACAGTGTCGATCGCGAGCGGTTCCCGGGATTCACGGACGAATTGCGGCAGGCGATGTTCGAAGAACCGATTCGCTTCCTGGTCGATTTAATCCAAAACGACCGCTCCGTGCTCGATTGCCTGAACGCCGATCACACCTTTGTGAACGACGTCCTGGCGACGCATTACGGGATGGACGACGTGCAACGGGGTCCTGACCAATGGACGCGAATCGACCAGGCGTCGCGCTACCAACGGGGCGGCTTGTTGCCCATGGCTGCCTTCCTGACCAAGAACGCACCGGGGCTTCGTACGAGCCCCGTGAAGCGTGGCTACTGGGTCGTCCGCCGGTTGCTCGGTGAACGCATCCCGCCGCCACCACCGAACGTACCGGAACTGCCGGCCGACGAAAGCAAATTGGGCGATCTTTCGTTGCGGGAGATGCTGGCCAAACACCGCGATCATGTGGCCTGTGCGGGATGTCATGATCGGTTTGACGCAATCGGCCTGGTATTCGAGAGTTACGGGCCAATTGGCGAAGTTCGTCAGCACGACCTTGGCGGCCGTCCCGTCGACACCCAGGCCACGCTGGCAAGCGGCCGCCCATTGAGCGACTGGACCGCTCTCCGGAACTACCTGCGCGAAGAACGCGAACAAGAATATCTGGAAAACCTCTGCCGCAAGCTGCTATCCTACGCATTGGGACGGACCCTGCTGCTCTCTGATGATCTGCTGGTCGAGGAGATGCGAGCTGGGCTCGTCGCGGACGACTTTCGCTTCGGTCGTTTGGTGGAAACGATCGTCACAAGCCCGCAATTTCTGGAAAAACGTGGTCGACCCGAGGCCCTCGCGAATGACTAAGGACGAACGTGGCATGAATAGAATCGATCCGTCGAAACGACCAAGCTCCCCGGCGGAGCCATCACGCGTCACGCGCCGCACGTTGCTGCGAGGTGCCGGCGTTGCGATGGCCCTCCCGTGGCTCGAATCCATCCCGGTCTGGGGATTCGAGCCTTCGATTGGCGGGACTCCCACTTCCGGCCCCCAACGATTCGCCGCCCTGTTTATGGCCTGCGGCGTCAATCCGAATCATTGGTCCGCCCAAGGTGCCGGCGCGGAGATGCAGTTGAGCAAGAGCCTCACGCCCCTGGAACCGATCAAGCAGAAGGTCAACGTGATCTCAGGGCTGTTCAATAAGAACGCCACCGGTGTCGGCATCCATCCCGGTCAAACGGGAAACATCCTGTCGGGCGCCTCGCTGCAGAAAGGGGCCGAACTGCGAGGTGGGATCAGCGTCGATCAAGTCCTGGCCAACACGCTGGGTCAGCAGACGGCGCAGCCCAGCATGGTATTGGGATGCGAACAGCCAATTACCGGATACCATGAAACCAACTTCTCGATGGCCTACAGTTCGCATATCTCCTGGCAGAATGCGACGTCGCCCGTGCCGATGGAGGTCTACCCGTCGCTGGCGTTCGATAGCCTCTTTGATAACCGCGGTACGCGACGCAACCAGAGCGTCCTGGACCGCGTCCGCGAGCAGGCTGCCGATCTGGCGCGACAGACCAGCGCCAACGATCAGGCCAAACTGGACGAATACTTGACCAGCGTGCGAGAAGTCGAGAAGCGAATCGAACGCATGCGCGTCGAACAGGACAAGGCAACCGTCCGCGCCGCGAACCATGGTCAGGCGCTGGCCACGATGGAACGGCCCGACAACGGATTGCCCGAAGATATTCGCGAACACATGCGTCTCATGTGCGACATCGTCGCGCTGGCATTCCAGACAGACAAGACACGCGTGGCTACACTGCTGTTGTGCCGCGACATTTCCGGCTTATTTTACCCGTTCCTCGATGTTCGCAAGGCACACCATTCGGCCTCGCACGACGATCGATCCGACGACTTTGAACGGGTCTCGCGATACTACTGTAGCCAGTTGGCGTATCTGGCAGGTCGACTGGACGCCATGCCCGAGGGTGACGGTACGGTGTTGGATAATTCGTGCCTGCTGTTCATCAACAATATGTGGTCCGGCAGCCAGCACGATTCGAGCAAAGTCCCTCTGCTGACTGCGGGCGGATTGGGTGGAACGATCGAAACAGGACGGGTGCTCGACTACCAAGGCCGAGATGACGACCAGCGCAAACTCTGTAGTATGTACCTTGCCATCATGAATCGCATGGGTCTGGAGAGCAGCCGGTTCGGCGACGCCGACACCCCGCTGGCTGAATTTTAAGGTGATTCCGCTGTTTGATGTCCCGTCTTGTCTGAATTCTTGGGTGTTACCCCCCCGCTCGAACACCTTCGTGCTCATCCTGCTGCTGGGCCTGCTGGGAGTCCCGTCGAGCCCGCGGGCCTGCGCCGAACCAGTCGATTTTCAACGCGATGTCGGACCGCTCCTGGAGCGGCGATGTCTGAGTTGTCATAACGATCGGGATCGGCGAGGTGGCCTGTCTCTGCGGTCGGCAGCGGCGGCCCTGGCCGGAGGTGACAGTGGCGAGGTGATGATCCCGGGCGACCCGCAATCGAGCTACCTGTTGGAGTTGGTGGTGCCGTCCGGCGAAACGGCCGAGATGCCCAAGGGCGAGCCTCCGTTGAAGCCCGACGAAGTCGCCATCCTCCGCAAGTGGATCGCCGGCGGTGCGACCTGGCCATCGGATCTGTACCTCACACCGCCAACTGCCTGGTCACTGGCAAACCTCGAACGTCCCCCGGTTCCTCCGTTGAACGAGGCGACTTCTGAATTCGCTCTCAGGAATCCGATCGATCGCTTTGTGGCCGTTGGACACCGCGTTGCCAAAATTCAGCCGGCGCCACCGGCAGACCGTCGCACCTTGATTCGGCGTCTGTATCTCGATTTGCTGGGCCTGCCCCCATCCCCCGCGGCGGTGACGGCGTTCGTCGAGTCAAACGAATCGCAGGCATACGAACACCTGGTCGATTCGCTGTTGGCGTCGCCCCATTTCGGCGAACGCTGGGGAAGGCACTGGTTGGACCTCGCCCGCTATGCCGACAGCGAGGGCTACCTGGGAGACAGCATGCGACCCCATGCGTGGGTCTTTCGGCAGTGGGTCATTGATGCCATCAACCGTGACCTGCCGTTTGATGCCTTCTCGATTCAGCAGCTAGCCGGTGATCTGTTGGACGAGCCCACATTGGATCAGCGCATCGCCACGGGGTTCCACCGCAACACGCTCCGCAATACGGAGGCGGGTGTCGATTTGGAACTGTATCGGACGAAGGAGATCATTGACCGCGTCAACACCACGGGCATGGTCTGGCTGGGCCTGACGCTCGGCTGCGCCGAATGCCATGACCACAAGCACGACCCCATCAAGCAGCAGGATTTTTACCAACTGTACGCATTTTTCAACAATGCGGACGAAGTTGGAGTCAATGCGACCATGCCCTGGGAGATCGCTGAACACGACCGCGCCATGCAGCGTTGGCAACCGGCATGGGATATCCTGGTGCACGATTTGACATCCTTTCAGATCGCTGGTTTGACGCCCGACCAGAAGTCTGAAATTGCCGAAGTCTTGAATGCCAAGACGCCCCCCGCATCACCGCTGAAGGATCTGGAAAAGTACTTTCGCACGCAGGACGAGGGATGGAGCGACTTGCAAACAAGCATTGAGGTCCATCTCAAGCAGCGCCCCGTTGCGCCCGCGACCAAGGCCCGCGCCTTCGCAGAACGTCGCCGCGAGCGACGTAAAACCTTTGTGCATATTCGTGGCGTCTACACGCGACACGGCGCGAAGGTCAGCCCCGGCACTCCCGCCGCCTTGCCGCCCCTGGTTGCTCGAGGTCCGTTGGCCGATCGCCTTGACCTGGCGCGCTGGCTGTTCGAGGAAAACAATCCACTGACGGCCCGCGTGGCAGCCAATCGTATCTGGCAACACCTATTGGGCGAAGGACTTGTTGCGACGCCGAATGACTTCGGAGTCAAGGGAGCTCAACCAACGCACCCGGAATTGCTGGATTGGCTGGCAACCGAATATCGACGGCTAGGCTGGAGCCGCAAGGCCTTGATCCGCCTGATCGTGACCTCGTCCACCTACCGCCTTTCCTCGTCGCTGACGGCGGTTCCGGGCCAGGAGAGTCTCAGCAACCAGACACTATGGCGACAGAATAGTTCCCGCGTCACTGCCGAGACCGTGCGCGATATCCACCTGGCAGCGAGCGGTCTGCTGGATCGAACGATTGGCCGCCGCGGGATTCGGCCGCCATTGCCGGCATTCGTGACCGAGGTGGGGCGAAGCGTGAAATGGCCGGTGAGCCAGGGCGGCGACCGCTACCGACGGGGCATGTACATCATTTTCAAACGGACGGTCCCGTACCCCATGCTGATGGCGTTTGATGCGCCCGACTCAACCGTCTCCTGCAGCCGCCGCGAACGTTCCAACACCCCGGTGCAGGCGTTGACGCTGCTGAACGACCCCGAGTTCTACGAGTGTGCGCGCGTGCTCGGACAGGAAATGCTCCGGCAGCACCCGCATGACGTGCCGACGGCCATTGAGGCGACATTCTTGCGGTGCCTGGCTCGCAGTCCAAGCGACCAGGAGCGGCAGTATCTGATTGCGGCGTACGACGATCTGCTGGCGTTGTCCGCAGCGGGGCAGAATCGATCCGATGAGGCCGTGCATTCGCCAACCGCCGCCATGACGGCGGTCGTGCGCATTATCATGAACCTCGATGAGTTTATCACCCGAGATTGAGATGACGGCCCAACACCACCACGAATGCGAGATCGACCTCCCGACGCTGAATCGCCGCCGCTTCTTTGCGACAGGGGCCAGCGGCTTGGGAACGCTGGCACTGGCTTCGCTGCTGAACGACGATGGGTTGCTCGCCAGCGAAACGCCCTCGCACGTCACGCACTTCGCCCCACGCGCCAAACGTTGCATCTACCTGTTCATGGAGGGCGGGCCGAGCCAGATGGACCTGTTCGATCCCAAGCCGCGCTTGAACGAACTTGACGGCCAGCCGATGCCCGAGTCAATACTTCAGGAGATCAAATTCGCCTTCATCCAAAAAGAGAGCGCCCGGTTGATGGGTAGCCCACGCACGTTTCGCCGTTATGGCAAATGCGGGATGGAGTTATCCGATCTGCTGCCGCATCTCAGTACCTGCGTCGACGATATCGCGCTGGTTCGATCGATGCATGGCGAGCAGTTCAATCATCTTCCCGGCCAGTTGATGATGCTCAGCGGGTCAGCCCTGCAAGGCTGGCCGACACTCGGCTCGTGGCTCAACTATGGACTGGGCAGCGAATCGAACAACCTGCCGGGCTACGTCGTCTTCGCCACGCTGGGGCGTGGCCTTCCCGGCGGGGCTTCGAGCTGGTCAAGCGGGTTTCTGCCTTCCCAGTATTCCGGCACGCTCTTTCGCAATCAGGGCAGCCCCGTGTTGAACCTGGCCAATCCGGCCGGCATGTCACGCGACGTCCAGGCCCGCAGCTTGCAAACGATCAACGAACTGAATCGGGTTCGCCTCCAGCGGATCGGAAACCCGGAAGTCGCCAGCCGCATGGAGGCCTACGAACTTGCCTTCCGCATGCAGCAGAATGCCCCGGAGTTGCTCGACCTCTCGGGCGAAACGGCAACCACGCTGGCAGAATACGGGGTCAGTCGGGATGAAGCCTCCCAAAGCGACAAGTCCGGTTTCCTGGGTTCGTACGCGCGAAATTGCTTGTTAGCACGCAGGATGATCGAACGCGGGGTACGGTTCGTCAATCTGTTCCTCTCGACCTGGGATCATCACAGTAACCTGGACAGCGGACTCAATCGGTACACGAAGATCTCCGATCAACCGGTCGCGGCCTTGCTGAAAGACTTGAAGCGCCGCGGACTGCTCGACGAAACGCTGGTCGTGTGGGGCGGCGAGTTTGGCCGCACGCCGCTGGGCGAAAACCGAGTCAATTTCAAGAAGGTGACCGGCCGCGATCACCATCCCTATTCGTTCAGTATGTGGATGGCTGGCGGGGGCGTACGCGGCGGCCAGATCATCGGCGAGACCGACGAGATCGGCTGGGGCGTCGCCCAGGATCCGGTCCACGTTCACGACCTGCACGCGACGATTTTGCATCTGTTCGGCCTGGATCACAAGAAACTGACCTATCGCTTTCAAGGCCGCGATTTCCGCTTGACCGACGTGGAAGGCAACGTCGTGAAACAACTGCTGGCGTAACCGTGCATCGTTTGGGGCAGACGCAGCGCATCGTTGGCGACGGTTGCCCGACCGTCGTGCACTGCGATTCGCCATCCGGTGACGGCGGCGACATTGCGACCATTCGTGTTCGTCGCCCCTTGGGTCGACAACGTGGCGGGCCAAGGCTGAAAACCGAATGGGATCATTCGCATTGCGCGGTCGAATCGCCTCAGGCAATCAGGTCATCGATCACATGGCCATGCACGTCGGTCAAGCGGAAATCGCGACCTTGATATCGGTAGGTCAAACGCCGGTGGTCGATGCCGGTTAAGTGGAGAATCGTGGCGTTGAGGTCGTGGATGTGCATCGTGCCGGGCGTCCATGCTTCTTTGCTCGGCTGTGGCTGCAATGGGAGGCCGTCGGCGTCCGCGATATTGTAGCCGTAGTCGTCGGATTGCCCGTAGGTGATGCCGGGCTTGACGCCACCGCCCGCCATCCAGGTTGTGAAACATCGCGGATGGTGGTCACGGCCATAGTTTTCACGCGTCAGTCCGCCCTGACAATACGCGGTGCGCCCGAACTCGCCTCCCCAGATGACGAGCGTCTCGTCCAGCATGCCCCGTTTCTTGAGATCCTTGATCAGCGCGGCGCAACCCTGATCGATGTCCTTGCATTGCGATTCGTGCTCCTTCGGAAGATTTCCGTGATGAAAAATCTGGACGTTGCGCACACCACGTTCGACGAGTCGTCGCGCATTCAGACAGCAGGCGGCGAATGAGCCTGGTGTTCGGGCGGCGTCGCCGTAGAGCTTGAACGTATCGTCGGTTTCCTGGGAAAGGTCCATCAACTCCGGCACGGACGCTTGCATCCGGTACGCCATTTCGTGCTGCCGGATCCGGGCCAACACTTCGGGGTCTGCGAATCGCGCATGCTGTGCCTGGTTGATCGCGGCCAAGGCATCAAGCTGAGCGCGGCGGTCGTCGCGGGTCACGCCCGCCGGATTGCTGAGATAAAGAACAGGATCGCCCTGGCTGCGCATCAGCATGCCTTGATGATCCGACGGCATGAAGCCGGTTCCCCACAGGCGATTGAACAGACTTTGCTCGGCAAAACTGGTGTGCGCGTGCATCACAACATAGTGCGGCAGGTTCTCGTTCATGCTGCCCAAACCGTAGCTCAACCAGGCACCCAGGCTGGGCCGGCCGGGAATCTGGCTGCCGGTCTGGATGTAAGTGATCGCCGGGTCATGGTTGATGGCCTCGGTAAATGTGCTATGAACGACGCACAGTTCTTTGACCACCGTCGCGGTGTGTGGCAGCAACTCGCTGACCCAAACGCCCCGGTCGTGATTGTCGTGCCGGGTGAATTTGTACTTGCTGGGGGCCAGCGGGAGCCCGCTCTTCTGATTGGCGGTCATGCCCGTAACGCGTTGCCCCCCGCGGACGTGCTCGGGCAACTGTTCGCCAAACTTTTCCTGCAGCTTTGGCTTGTAATCCCACAGGTCATGTTGGCTGGGTCCGCCACTCATGAACAGATAAATGACCTGCTTGGCCTTTGGCCGATGGTGGGTCCTGCCGAGCGCGCCACCGGTGGGAACACCATCTCCGCCGGGCCCGCTGCCTGGGGCGTCCGTCGCGGCCAAATCACGACCCAGCAGACTGGCCAGCGACGCGGTTCCCAAGCCGAGTGCCGCGCGGCCAAAGAGCTGTCGGCGCGTCATCATCAACTGGTGTTCGCGGATTGGATGCGTGCGATTCATGCGATGTCACCCCTACGCTGGATGCGGGTCGGTTCTTGGTGCGGAGCGGGAATGCCCCTTGGCGGAGACTTGGATCGTTTCTTGGCCTGTTGTCAGTAGAGCATGATCGCCAGATCGCTGGCCAACAGCGTGACGGCAAGCTGCGTCCAGGCGGCGTGTTCGGCCGGGTCGAGCGATTCGTCGCGCGGAGCGTCGCCAATCGCCAACAAGGCGAGCGCGTCCTTTTCCGAATCAGCGTACCGTTGTTTCATCGAGGTGAGCAGCGAATTGCAGGCATCGCGTTCAACCGGCGTGGGGCTGCGACATGCCAGCAGTCCGAAAACCATTCCCAACCGTTCGGCATCGTTCTGTTGGCTCTGAAGGAGGCGGGCGGCGAGGGCGCGGGACATCTCGATCCGCTGTGTTTCGTTGAGCAGCCCCAGCGATTGGAGGGACGTGTTGGTCCTGGATCGTCGCACGCAACTGGATTCACGATCCGGCGCGTCAAACAGCGTCATCATGGGATGCGGGCTGGTCCGCTTCCAGTAGACGTACAGGGTGCGCCGGTACAGAAGTGGACCTTTGTCGCGCACGTACTGCTTGGTATTGCTGCCGGGGTGCGCCATCGCTTTCCACATCCCGTCCGGTTGATACGGCTTGACGCCCTCGCCGCCCATGTGCGGGTCGAGCAACCCGCTGGCCCACAACGCGACGTCACGCAGTACCTCGGCATCCAAGCGGTGACTTGGGCCCCGTGCCAACAGAAGATTTTCCGGGTCATCAACGTCACTTCGCCAGCGCGATTGCTGGCAAAACGTTCGGCTGGTCACCATCATTCGCAACATATGCTTAAGGTCCCAACCGCTGTCCTGCAATTCGACCGCCAGCCAATCCAATAGCTGCGGATGGGTCGGCTGCTTGCCTTGCAGGCCAAAATCTTCCGGCGTGCGAACCAATCCGTAACCGAAGGTCCGCTGCCAGACGCGATTCATCAAGACACGGGCGACCAGCGGATGATCTCGCGAAGTCAGCCAGCGCGCCAATCCCAGCCGATTGTTTGGCGCGCCTTCGGGAAAGGGACCCATGGCGGCGAGAACGCCGGGCTCCAACGCCGTGCCGACCGGCAGATCATATTCACCGCGACGGAGCACGTGCGTCGCCCGCGGCTGTGGCAAGTCCCGGGCAACCAGCGTCGTCGTAAACGTGGCTTCCAGCGCGGCAATCTTTCCGGCAAGCTCCGCCGCTTCCTGGTGTTGCTTCCAGCCGGCGAACGGCCCGTCGGCCTGTGCCAGCATCGTCAGCCGCTTGTCGCTGGCGGCGTGGTTCCAAGCCTCGGCCGCCTCCGCGGGCAGGTTCGAAAATGCGTCTGCTTCGGCTTGGACTGTCTGGAGAAGTTGGTCGCGTGCCTGTTCGAGCTGCGTCCAGTGCTGCCAGCCGCGTTGATCCGCCGGTGCCTTGACCACCGGACCGTAGACGTACGCATTTCCGTCCATCGATTTCTCGGCGGTACTATTGAAAAACGCCAGCAACCGATAGTACTCGGTCTGGGTGATCGGGTCGTACTTATGCGTATGGCAACGGGCGCATGTCAGCGACACGCCCAACAGCACGGTACCCAGCGTCTCGGTCCGATCGAAATTATTCTTGGCTTGAAATTCCGCGGGGATGGCGCCCCCTTCGGCGGTACTCGGATTCATCCGCACGAAGCCGGTCGCCACCAGTTGCTCGAGCGTCGGGTTGGGTAGCAGGTCGCCGGCCAACTGCCAGGTGATGAAGTCATCCAACGGAAGGTTGCGATTCAGCGCCCTCACAACCCAATCACGATAGGGATAAATTCCTCGCCGGTTGTCCAGATGCAGGCCGTGCGTGTCACCGTAGCGAACCGCATCCAGCCAATACCGGGCCTGATGCTCGCCATACCGCTCGCTTCCCAGCAACTGCTCAACATATCGCGGGTACGCGTCTTGGCGATCGTCCGCGAGGAACGCGGCAAGCTGCTCGGGTTCCGGTGGCAGGCCGGTTAACACCAGGGCGGCGCGGCGTGCCAAGGTTTCGCGTTCCGATGCGGCCGCAAAGTCAATGCCTCGCTCGGCCAAGCGGGCGAGCACAAACGCATCAATCGCGGCGCCGTTGGTGGCGGCGGGCTTGCCGGGCGGCGGTGATTTGATCGGCGGCACGAAAGCCCAGTGCTGCGCGTACTTGCCACCCTGCTCGACCCAACGTGTCAGCAATGCGCGTTCTTGCGGCGACAACTGCTTTTCCGCATCGGCGGGCGGCATCGGTTCGTCGGTCGAGTGAAGGCGCACAAGAATCTGGCTCTGTTTCGGCCTGCCCGGATCGATGGCCCGGTATCCACCACGATCGGCTGTGGCCGCAACAAACGTGTCCAGACGGAGCCCGTCTTCGTCTTGAACATCGGGGCCGTGACAAACAAAACATTTGTCCGAGAGAATCGGCAGGATCTCTCGGGAAAAATCGACGGTGTACGCGTCAGTTTCCGTTTCCACCGACAACACAGGAGAGGCCAAGGCCGTGCTGATAAGCAATGCCAGAACCGCCAGACGACGTGAGAAATTCATGACTGCATCAGGCCTTCGATTTTCTTGACCGCAACTTTCGCTTCCTCGTCATGGATGTTGATACCATCATGCAGGCCCGCCACTCGAAGTTCCAGGATCCCGGTTTCAGGGTCGAAGCGGGCGGTCGCGATGTGATCGACGTTGATGAATACAAATTGCTTGCCAATTCCTCGATCCTCTGTACAGCGGATAAAGCTTGCCACGTGAGATATCCCTTCATTGCTTGTCGAGAGAAGATGCGGGCGCCGACCGTGGCAGACAATTGTCCGCGGCGTACCGACGGTCCGTCCATCATAGCCACTAGGTACCGCGTGGGGCCAGCGGTTTCCGTTGTGCAAAGCATGGCCTCGCTGCGGCGTCGCTGGCAAAGCTCATGAATTCAGTTCGCCATTGATGCGGGCCAGCAGTTGCAGTGAAACGCGATCGTTGGGATGGCTGGCAAGAATTTTCGCCAGCAGGCGGGTCGCCGATGGTATATCACCTCGATCATATGCATCCAGCGCCAGTTCATAGCGGCGTTTCATCTCAGCCCAATCCGCGGGGACGTCCGCAGCCAGTTCAAATAGATCCAGCGGTTGGGCGGACTCGCCCATCGAGAGGCTGAGCAGCCGTCGCGTGGCGAATTCAACGTCAAGTTGCGCGGCGGTCGACGCGGTGATCAGGATCTGCGTACCCAACGACCGCGTGGATTCCTCGGCGCGCCGAGCAACATGCACGGTGCTGCCCAGGGGGCCGTATTTGAATTTGCGCGTCGATCCAATATTTCCGACGCGGGCAACCCCTGTGTGGATGCCGATCCCCAAGGCCACCGGCTGTTCCAGGACGCTTTGCCAACGGCGATTCAGGGCCGGCAGTTGCTCGACCATCGCGATCGCCGCGCGACAAGCCAACGTGGCGTGATCCGAACACGCTTCAGGCGCGCCCCACATGCCGCTCAGTTGATCGCCCAGCGTATCCACCAGCACACCCTGATGGTCGGCGACGCAGTTGGAGAGCATCTCCATGACGTCATGAATCCAGTCGATGGTCAGTCGCGCACCCAGTTGTTCGGAAACCTCGCTGAAGCGGTGAATATCGCAAAACAGCAAAGAGATCTCGGTGTCCTTGCCTAGCAACAGATCCGGTTGGTTTTCCAACTGGCGCGACAGTTCGGGCGTAAAGAATTGCTCGAAGAGGACCCGCGCCTTGACGGCGGCTTGCTCTTGCTCTAACCGTGCCAGTCCCGCGGCGACGCTCGTGGACAACATCTCCACGAGAATCGCCTCGACCTCAGTGATCTGGGGTTCAACCTGGCCGTTCCGACTGTGCCGCCGGTCTCCGTAGAGCGCACCAACCACCTCCGCCTTCCGATTCATGATCGGCGCGGCAACCAACGCCTTGACATTCAGCAGGCTCGCGGTGGCCTGTTCGTCAGGCACGCGCCAAAACGTTTTGTGCTCGTCGCGGACGCGGTTCAGAATGCGTGTGCTGGGCATCCATGTCGATTCATCAAGTGCCGGGGATTCGGACCGACAGCAAATCGCGGCGACGCGCCAATCGCCATTATCCCACATCAGGGCGGCGGCGGTCTCCAGCTCGACGACATCGACCATCGCTTGCGCTGCCATTTGCAGAAAATCCTGAGGATCGGTCGCGAGTTGGAAGAGGCCGACGGTGGCATGCAGGCCGCGTAGCAAGTATTGCAACTCCTCGGTGCTGCGTCGGCCAGCGTCCATCCACTGGGAGGACGATTGACTGTTCGACGCCGTTCCTGGTGGCAACGTTTCATATGGCAGACTCTCCAACGCGTCTGGATGCGCGCGCGAATCGGCGGCTTCGAGCTCGATGACACGTTCGCCCAACATGATGAGTGTGGGCGGACGTACCGTGCACACCTGCCCTGGATCGAGACGATTGCTGGTACCGATGATGATCGTGTTGACGCCACTAAGATTGGTGATCTCGACTTCGCCGCGAGGGGTACATTCGAGGCGGACGTGGTCGCGAGAAACCGAACTCTCTGGCAACCTGGCAACGATCAAGCGATTCCCAATCCGCCGGTACGGAGCCGGTTCGTCCTGTCGTTGCCGCCCGATCAGCAATTCGCCTGACAGTTCCGATTCAAAGACCAGACGGGTCTTTTCATAGACATTGACAAAGACGGGTGGGACGGAAGCCTTGGCGGAAGGGTCAGCATTCTGGTCCGGTTGATTCGCCACGATTGGCCTCGGTCGAGGATGATGTGAGGGAAGACGTGCGCGGGAAACATTTTGTCCGCTTCGGTATCGCTGCCATGCCACACGACGGCGATTTCCCAATTGTAGCGACCGTGGCCCGATGGCGGTCGCGGCGTCGGGGGCGTCGGGATTTGTTCGCGGCGTCATACTCGGGCGCGGCGAACCACGGCAGCGATCGAACGCTCGATCGGTCCCTATTTCTTGGTCCGTTTACCAAGGTCGTCGCAACAATCCTTGCAGCGATGGACAACCTCCCACTTGAGGAGCGGGGTGGTACGTTTCGACACCGCGATGGACTGCCGCACGGCGCATCCGGCGTGATGGCCGGTCGCCTTGGCGCCGTAGAGGGTTTTGCAGTCGCAGATTGTGTGCGACTCGCAACTCATCGAACAATCACAATTTTTCCACAGCGTATGAAATGTGTCGCAGCGAAAGCCCGGGTAGCAAACGGCGCCCTTATCAGGAAAAAAGGCTTCCTGCTTGAACTCGGCATATTCTGGCAATTCAATCTCCTGGGAGACTTTGACCAGGCGATAAACCGGTTTCAAGTCCTTGTGGCTACCGCATCGACGACAGGATTTCCCCCCTGCGGCCGCAACCTGCCAGGTGGACGCAACAACCAAACAACCAATAACGATTTGCCAGAAACCATGTTTTGTCTGCATGCTGATGTCTCGATGGGTGTCGTGCGGATTGTGTGAGCGTGGTGTGATCAAGCAATCTGCATTGCGCCGCGGTCACGTCAGAATTTAACTCGCCACTCGGTTCGCATGCCCTGTGACACGCGGCGGCCTTCGTGCTTGCTGACGAAGCCGTCGACGACCAGGATCGAATGCTGACCGATCGCCTTTTGATAGCGCAGTGCCGTGCCGAGCGCACCACGGTCGACACCCTTGGTCTCCTTCGCGCCGCCGACCTCCCAGATCAACTGCTGTCGGGTATGGTCGAAGAACATCTGGTAGCCGAGACTGGCGCCGGCGAGGTTATTCGTTCGCGTCGCCAGCGGCGCACCAAATCTCCCCAAGGCGACGCCACCGAAGAGGATCCCTGTTTGACCGAGCGGTCCGCCCATGAGCGGGCCCCGCGCGGGTGATGTGAATTGGTCAATTGCCCAAAACGCATTCATGTAAACGATGTCTTCGGTGTGATGCGGCGTCCAGGACGTCTGCGCAAACAAGAGTTCGCCTTGATCCGCAAATTCGGTCGCCTGGCCTTCCGGTATCGAGGCCAGGAAATGAAGCGACGTGTTGTAGGTGTTGTGGTAGCCGTGATACCGGCGGATCGAGCTGGCCCCGAAGGCGAAGAGATTGCCGAACTCCTCGCTCCCGTAGACGTAGGTTGCGTCAAGATTGACCGTGCGTTGGGCGAAGTCGCTTTCGGTCAGCAGCGCGACCATCCGCGAGGCGGGATCGAAGTCGTTGAGACGGCCCGTGGGACTATTTCGGTTGATCCCCCGCCAGGCATACACGCCCGTCATCCGCAGGTTGAGGTTCCCGTGGCCATGTAACGTATTTCGCGTGACCGTGGCAGCGTCGATCATGTCTTCGTTGATCAGCAGGCCTTGCTGAGCGAGCAACGGCATCCGCCCGACCGAGAAGCCATAGTCAAGCATCCGGGTATCGTAAGGGTCGAGCCGGGGAAAGAGTTCGCCGAAGTCGCCTTCGAAGAAGAGTGTTTGAAACTTCGTGTTCAAGCCGTCCAACGAATCGCCGCGACCGAAGTCATATCCCGAAAACCGTCTCACGCCGCTATGCTCTTCGTCGAGCGGGCGGAGGCCGACCAGGATGCGTTCCGTACCGGTCAAGTTGACCTGGCCGAACAGATCGAGTCGGTTGGCCCATTCGGTGGTTGACTCGACTCGATCGAAATATTGTATGGCTGTCCGAGACTCGCCGAATACCCAGAATGCGGGTCGCCAGACGGCGCCCGTCCGAGTTTCGATACCCTGTGCCAGGAAGCCTTTTCCCAGGAACAACTCGTTCCATTCCACCAACAGCGGCGGCCTGCCAGGCAGTGGTTGCAGACCGATCGCAATTTCGCTCAACTCCGTCTCAGGCTCGACATGTTCGGTTCCCAGCGCGTGCGCAAAAAACTTGGCCAACGGCTCGTCTGGCCAACTGAGCGCCGTTGGAGTCGCCTCCAGAATTTCGCACCAGAGGGGCGCTTCGTCGGCCGGAAAATCGACTTCGACCGCCTGCGGATCCAGCATCAGCCCGTCACCCAGGATGAGTTCCTCGGGGGCATCGAACGTCGGTTGATCCTGCGCTGGCGCAGCCGCTGCCAGCCATGTCAGGCCCAGCAGGACCAGCATGGCGGCGAGTCGTCCGGGTTTGGTTAGGATCTTGGTCATTTGGCTCGGAGGCGAGTATCCGCTCCCCTGTGACATTACCCGTGCGGCCGACCGCTACTGGTCGACAGGAAAGA